>NZ_JAEVHJ010000359.1:0-6486 GCF_016802855.1 Micromonospora sp. ATA51
CCGGGCGGCGACCTCCGGCTCGGACCAGGCAGTGGCCGAGGCGATGCCCTCGAGGGCGCCGATCGCGTCGCGCGGGGCACCCATCGCCTGCGCCACGTCGAACGCCTCGACGTGCCGGGCCAGCCCGGTCGCCGGGTCGCCCCCGTGTTCGGCCGCGTATCCCAGCTCGACCAGCACCATCGGCAGGAACAGCGCCGGCTGGGCTTCCCGGCGGGCCAGCTCCACCAGGTGCTCGAGGTGAGTGGTGGCGACGTCCAGTTTGCCGTCCCGGCGGGCCGCGAAGCCCAGGCTCAGCTCGGCGAACACCAGGGCGCTCCCGGAGTCCTGCTCGGCCGCCAGCCGGTACGCCCGCTCGGCCAGCTCCCGGGCCTGCACGTAGTCGCGGGTCTGCACCGCGAGCCAGGCCAGCCAGGACAGTTTGCTGCTCACCTCGGGCCACAGCGACAGCTCCTCGGCCCAGCCCAGGCCCTCGCGGTGCAGGGCGGCGGCCCGGTCGTACTCCCCGGTCAGCTCGGCCAGCCCACCCACCCAGTCGCTGGCCTGCAGCCGGCCCCAGCGGTCACCCAGCTCGGCGAAGAGCTGCGCGCAGCGGGTGCCGTCCCGATCGAGGGCGGCCAGGTCACCGGCGGCGTGCGCCAGTTTGGCCCGGCTGCTCAGCACGGCCGCCTCGGTCCACCGGTCGGCGGATCCTTCCGCGGCGGCCAGCAGCTCGGCCGCCCGGGTCAGCTCGCTGCGGTGGATCAGCGCGGCGGCCACGAACCAGGTGCCGCGACTGTCGTCGTACGCGGAGATGTCGGCGGTCTCCAGCCGGTCGCCCTGCAGCAGCGCGAACCCGACCCGCCAGGCCGCGGCCCGGGCCTGCGCCGAGCTGTCGCCGTCGAGCGTCAGCGCCCGGCGGGCCTCGCTGAACCGGCCACGCAGGAACCAGTACCAGGTCAGCGCGACCGCGAGGCGCAGCCCGCCGCCATGCGCCAGCGCCGATCGCAGGTTGGCGTTCTCGGCGTCCAGCGTGACCAGCCACTCGGCCTGGCCGGGGCCGCGCAGCTCCGGGTCGGCCCGTTCGGCCAGGCTCGTGTAGTACGCGGCGTGCCGGGCCCGCACCGCGGCGGCCTCTCCCGGGCGGTCGGTGTCGAGGCGGTCGAGGCAGAACGCGGCGACCGACTCGAGCAGCCGGTAGCGCGGGCCGGTCCCGGTGTCGTCCATCACCACCAGGGACCGGTCGACCAGCCGGGTCAGCACCTCCACATCGGCGTCGCAGACCACCTCGGCCGCGTCCAGCGTGCAGCCGCCGCTGAACACGGCGAGCCGGGCCAGGACCGGGCGGTCCGGGTCGTCGAGCAGGTCCCAGCTCCAGCCGATCACCGCGGCCAGGGTCCGGTGCCGGGCCGGCACGTCCCGCTGCTGGGTGGCGAGCACCTTGAACCGGTCGTCGAGGCGCTCCACCACGCCGGTGACGCCGAGCGCGCGGACCCGGGTCGCGGCCAGTTCCAGCGCCAGCGGCATGCCGTCCAACCGGCGGCAGAGCTGCGCGACGACGGGCGCGGTGCGGTCGTCCAGCCGGAACCCCCGCTGCTGGGCGGCGGCGCGGGCGGCGAACAGCCGGGCCGCGGCGGACCGGCGGACCGCGTCCGGGTCGCGGTCGTCGTCCGGTACGGCCAGCGGCGGCACCTCCCACACCAGTTCGCCGGTGAGACCGAGGGGTTCCCGGCTGGTCGCCAGCACGGTGACGTCGGGAGCGTCCCGCAGCAGCCGGGCCACCAGGCCGGCGGCCGGCTCGATGACGTGCTCGCAGTTGTCCAGCACGAGCAGCAGCCGCCGTTGCCGGATCGCGGCGAGCAGCCGGTCGGCGGCCGGGACGCTGACGCCGGCCGCCTCGTGGACGTCCAGGACGGCCAGGATCCGGTCGGCGACGCCGGGATCGCCGGGCGGGAGTGCGGCGAGTTCGACGAGGTGGACCCTGTCCGGGCGGGCCTGTTCGCGGGCCGCCTCGGTGGCCAGCCGGGTCTTGCCGACACCGCCGGGGCCGGTGAGGGTGACCAGCCGCTGCTGCGGGATCAGCGTGCGCAGTTCGGTGAGCGCCTCGGCCCGGCGACGAGCTCGTTCAGCCGGGCGGGATGCTGTTGCGGATCCGCGCCGCCCGGGGTGGCCCGGTCAGGTCGGCGTCCTGCGCCAGGATCCGCCGATGCAGCGCGACCAGCTCCGGGCCGGGGTCGAGGCCGAGTTCGTCGGCGAGGCGGTCGCGCAGGTCGGCGTAGCTCTCCAGGGCCTCGGTCTGCCGGCCGGCCGCGTACAGGGCGCGCAGGTGCAGGGCGCGCAGGCCCTCGCGGAGCGGGTGTCGGGCGACCAGCTCGGCCAGGTCGGCGGCGACCAGATCGTGTTCGCCGCGGGCCAGGCGGGCGTCGGCGAGGCGCTCGAGCACGGCAAGTCGCTGCTCGGTGAGCCGGATGGTCTCGGCGCGGACGTACTCGGAGTCGGCGAAGTCCGCGTACGGCTCGCCCCGCCACAGCCCGAGGGCCTCGGTCAGCCGGGCCACGTCCCCGGCCGCGGCCAGTTCGGCGAACCGGTCCGCGTCGGCGGTCGCCCGCAGGAGGTAACCGGGCGGGCGGGACTCCACCAGGTCGCGGGCGCCGGGTTCGGCGTCGTTGAGCGCCTTGCGGAGCTGGGAGACCCGGACCTGCAGGGCGCCGGCCGGGTTTGCCGGCGGGTCGTCGCCCCAGAGGTCGTCGATCAGCCGGTCCGCCGAGACCACCTGGTTGCGGTTGGCGAGCAGGTCGGCGAGGAGCGCGCGGACCTTGACGCCCGGCACGGTGACCGGCTCGCCGGCGTCGGTGGTGACGGCGAGCGGGCCCAGGACCCCGAACCGCATGCCGGCCACCTTACAAGCCGTAAGCCGGTCGGAAGTCGACCGTAAGCGGGGCGGCGCACGGTGTGGGTGTCAGCGAGTCCGAGAAGGGATCATCGTCATGAGCTACGCACCGGTCAACGGCCTGGACCTGTACTACGAGGAGCACGGCACCGGCAGCGGCCGGCCCCTCGTCCTGATCCACGGGGCGCTCTCCGGGATCGGCACGTCGTTCGGCACGATCCTGCCGTTCCTGACGAAGACCCGCCGGGTGGTCGCGGTGGAACTGCAGGCGCACGGGCACACGCCGGACATCGACCGCGACCTGACCGTGGAGGACTTCGCCGCCGACGTGGTGGCGCTGCTCGACCACCTCGGCATCGACCGGGCGGACGTGTTCGGCTGGAGCATGGGCGCCGCGGTCGGGCTGCGGCTGGCCACCGATCACGCCGACCGGGTCGGCCGGCTCGTCCTGGCGTCGGTGTGCTTCACCCTCGACGGCATGTACCCGGGCCTGCTGGACGGCATCCAGGACCTGCGGCCGGAGCACCTGCACGGCTCGGAGTTCCACGAGGAGTACCTGCGCACCGCCCCGGACCCGGCCGGCTTCGCCAACCTCGTGGCCAAGGTGAAGCGGCTCGACGGTGACCTCCTTCAGTTCAGCCGATGCCGGCCCGGGCGCACAGCTCGGCGTACTTCGCGGTGCACACGTCGGCCTTGTCGACGTAGCCGTCCGCGATGACGTTCTTCACCGTCTCCTTGGTGATGGCCTGGGCGCCCAGCAGCACGGCGGGGACGTTCCGGTCGCCCTTGGGGTCGTGGAAGGTCTGCTCGGTCTTCTTCTTCTCGCCCCGGGCCAGCGCGATCGCCAGGTCGGCCGCCGCCTCGGCCTCCGTCCTGACCGGCTTGTACACGGTCATGCACTGGTCGCCGGAGAGGATGTGCTGCAGGGCCTGGGCGTCGGCGTCCTGGCCGGTGACGGGGACCTTGCCGTTGAGCTTGTTCTTCGCCAGCACGGAGATGACGGCGTTGGCCAGCCCGTCGTTGGCGGCGACGACGGCGTCGATCCGGCCGTTCGTCTGGGTCAGCATCTGCTCGAAGATGGTGCCGCCGGTGGTGTTGTTCCACTCGGGCACCGACTGGTCGGGGCCCTTGAGGTACTCCTTCGCGTCGTACCTCGGCGCCAGGACCGAGTCGTAGCCCTCCTTGAACTGGGCCGCGTTGTTGTCGGTCGGCGAGCCGTTCAGCTCGGCGACCACCGGCTTCTTCACGCCCTTGTCGGTGAGGCACTTGACCAGGCCCTCGCCCTGGAGCCGGCCGACCGCGACGTTGTCGAAGCTGACGTAGTACTGCGCGGAACCGCCCAGCGTGGGCCGGTCGTAGTCGATGGTGGCGACGCCCTTCTGGGTCGCCTTGTCCAGAACCGCCTTCCCGGTACCCGAGTCGAGATTGGTGATCATCAACGCGGTCACGCCATTCGTGATCATCTGTTCGGCGATGGTGACGAATCGCGCCTTGTCGTTCTGGGCGTTCTGGATGTCGTAGTCCACCCCGGCCGCTTTGAACGCGGCCTCCAGGTATCTGCGGTCCGCGGTCTCCCACCGGTTCGACGAGGCGCTGTCGGGCAGGATGACCCCGATCTTCGGCCTGGGACTGCCCGCGGCGCCGTCACCGGAGTCGGTGCCGCAGGCGGTGAGGTTTCCCGCGGTCAGCAGGCCGACCGCGGCGACGGTGAGGATCCCTCTGCGCATTCTGCACGGTTCCTTTCAAGGGGGACGGAACTCGAGGGGAAGGTGGGTGGGGTGACGAGCCGGTGAGCCGCGGGGTCGCGCTGCCAGCGGTTTGTTGTTCCGGGCAACGTATTGTTCGTCGCTCGGGCGCACAAGACCGTAGTGGCCAGCAGTTTGTTGTTGCCAGTAACAATTCGGCAACGCGGCCGACATTCGACCGCTCCCCCCGTCGCTGGAGGTGGAGCGCCCTGCCCGCGGAATTGGTGTGGATCGGGAATGCCGCCGGCGCAGATATCGACGGTGAGAGATTATTTTGCTGCCAGACCTTGGCCGCCCTCGATGTGGACAGTAAGAAGGTCAGCACCCACCGCTGACCCGCCGGCCGGGCGTCGCGCTCGTGCTCAGCGGCCGGCGAGCGGGGCCGTCACCGCGCCGGTCAGGGCGATCAGGTCGGCGGGGCTCAGTTGGAGCTGGAGTCCGCGGCGCCCCGCGGAGACGTACACGGTCGGGTGGTCCAGCGCCGAGGCGTCGACCACGGTCGGGAGGCGCTTGCGCTGGCCGAGGGGGCTGATGCCGCCGCGGACGTACCCGGTGGCCCGCTCCGCCACCGTGCGGTCGGCCATGGTCGCCCGCTTGCCGCCGACCGCGGCGGCCAGCGCCTTGAGGTCCAGCTCCCCGGTGACCGGGACCACCGCCACGATGAGCCCGCCGTCCACCTCGGTGACCAGCGACTTGAACACCCGCTCCGGCGGGACCCCGAGCGCCGCCGCCACCAGGGCGCCGTAGTTCGGCGCCTCGGGGGAGACGTCGTACGGGTGCGTGCTGTGGCTGATCTTCCGCTTCGCGAGCAGCGCGGTCGCCGGAGTGCCCTGTCCCGCCATGCCGACAAGCTAGCCCGGGCCCGGCCGGCGGGGCGAGCCGAATTCAGGCGGGTACCGGGTGGCCGACGAGCACGGTGGGCGCGCCGGCCACCCGGGTCAGCACCAGGCTCGCCGCCGCGTCGCCGGAGAGCCGCAGGTCCCGGCGCAGCTTCTCCGGCTCCAGCGCCGAGCCGCGCTTGAGGATCTCCACCCGGCCGACCCGGCGTTCCCGGAGCAGGGCGCGCAGCCGCTTGAGCGAGAATGGCAGCACGTCCGTCACCTCCAGACAGCGGGCGTATGGGGTGCGGACCGGGGCGTCGGCGTACAGGTAGGCGATGCTCGGGTCGGCGAGGGTGGCGTCCAGCTCCGCGGCCAGTTCGGCGACCAGGTGCGCGCGGACCACCGCCGGGTCCGGGTCGTACAGGAACCGGCGGGCCGGGCCGACCGGGGCCTCCGCCGCGCCGGATCCGGTCAGCACGTGCGGCGTGCCGCCGCGCAGCAGGGTGGCCCGGCGGGGGACCTCGGCGAGTCGGCCGCACCAGAGCGCGGCCTCCACCAGGTCGCCGTCCACGCTGACCCATTCCGCCTCGGCGCCGGGCGGGATCAGCGCGTGGTCCAGCCCCGGGGCCACCTTCACCACGGTGTGCGGCACCCGCTCGGCGAGCCCGGTGACGAAGTCCCACGGCGGCGAGTAGGAGTTCGGGTCGAAGATCCGCCGCCCGGTGCCGGCGGTCCGCCGGGCCGGGTCGCAGAAGACGCCGTCCACCCGGCTGACGTCGAAGGCGGTCGCGTCGCCGCACTCCACCGTGAACCGCTCGGCCAGCCCCGCCGCCTCGGCGTTGGCGGCGGCCATCGCGGCGGTCACCGGGTCGGCCTCCACGCCGTACACCCGGATCCCGGCGCGGGCGGCGGCGAGTGCGTCCGCGCCGCGAGTGCGTCCGCGCCGAGGCCGCAGAGACAGCCCGGGAAGCTCAGCGTGCTGGTCCGATAGCCGAGTTGTCCCGGTTCCACGCCTTCGAAGCAGCTCGCCGTCATCTTGGCGGGATCGACCCGG
>NZ_JAEVHJ010000360.1:0-6484 GCF_016802855.1 Micromonospora sp. ATA51
AGCCCGAGCCCGGCCCGACCCGCGGTCGACCCGGCCCCGGCCCGGGCCGCTGTGCCAGTGCCGCAATCCGCGCCCACCCAGGCGCCGCAGCCCCCGGCGAGCGCGCCCGGCATCGCCCCGGCCGCTACGTCGGACATCGCCACGGAGACGCCGCCGACCCAGGTTCCCGACCCGAGCCAGCCGCTCGACCTGCCCCGGTCCCGCCACGCCGACCGCAAGCGCGGGGGCGGCCGGACCTGGCAGGTGCTGATCGGCGGCGCGGCCGTCCTGATGCTGCTCGCCCTCTGCGGGCTGGCCGCCGCCGCCCTGCTCCAGAGCCGGACCGCCACCCCGCAGGGCGCCGCGCCGACCAGCCAGCCCATGGCCGAGCAGTCGGCCGCGCCGGACGACGGTCCCGACCTCAACTCCCGGGACACCGACCCGCTGGGGCTGACCGCCAAGGAGGTGTTCCCCGGCAAGGCGCTGGTGGTCGCCGACGGCCAGCCGGGCTACCAGGTGCTCAAGACCCACTCCAGCGGCAGTTGCGCGGTCGCGGCGACCGGCGAGGTCGCCGACCTGCTGGTCCGGCTCGGCTGCAACCAGGTGGTCCGGGCCACCCTCCGCTCCCCGGACGGCGGCCACCTGCTCACCGCCGGGCTGTTCAACCTGACCGACCTGGCCAGCGCCCAGCGGGCCCGGGACCGGATCCGGCAGATGCTCGACGAGCGGCAGGGCCGCCTCCAGGGCATGTCCGCCGGGGCCGACACCGAGGCCGTGGCGAACGCCGCCGCCCGGGTCGGCTGGCAGGTACGCGGCCACTACCTCGCGTACTGCGTGGTGACCCGGGCCGACGGGCAGCGGATCAGCGCCGACGACGCCAAGGTCCGCGAGATCCTGTACGACATGATCGAGGTGCACCTCAACCGCGGCGTGTTGGAGCGGCGGGCGAACGCCGGCGTGGCCAGCCAGCCCACCGACGCCCCGACGGACGGCACCGCCGGCCAGGAGGGCGGCCGCGACGTCCGGGAGTCGCCCGGCACCTGAGCAGCGACCAGGCGGCCCGCCGTCCCCGCCGGCGATGTCCGGCACCGGGACGGCGGGCCGTTCGCCGCCCGGCTCCGGACGGCGGTCGCTCCCCCGCTCCGCGGGGTGGCGGGGTCAGCCCTCGACCACCGGCACCCGGAGTCGGCGGGTCAGGTCGGCGCGGCGGGCATACTCGGCCGGATCCTCCGGATAGCCGACCGCGACCAGGGTCAGCCCGTGCGCGGCCGCCACGGTGACCTCGCTGGAGCGTTCCCGGCGGGTGAGCAGGCTCGCTGGCCACTCGACCGGCCGGCGGCCGTCCCCGGCCACCAGCATCGCGCCGACCAGGCTGCGCACCATCGCCTGGCAGAACGCGTCGGCCTGTACGGTGGCGACCAGGATGCCGTCCGGGTCCCGCCGCCAGTCCAGCCGGGTCACCTCGCGCAGCGTGGTGGCGTTCTCCTTGCGCCGGCAGTACGCGGCGAAGTCGTGCTCCCCGACGAGGCCCGATGCGGCGGCGTTCAGCGCGGTCAGGTCGAGCGGCTTGGGCCAGGCCAGGGTGTCGCGCCGGCGCAGCGGCTCGGCACCCCAGGGGGCGTCGGTGACGCGGTACTCGTAGCGGCGGAAGGTCGCCGAGAAGCGGGCGTCGAAGTCGGCGGGGACCTCGGTCATCGCCCGGACCCGCACGTCGGTGGGGAGCAGCCGGGCCAGCCGGCGCAGCAGCCGGTCCTCGTGCTCCCGCCACACGGCGGTGGGCAGGTCGAGGTGGCAGACCTGGCCGGTGGCGTGCACGCCGGCGTCGGTGCGGCCGGCCACGGTCAGCCCGGTCGCGGTCCCCGCGCCGAGCACCAGGTCCAGCGTCTCGACGAGCACCCCGGCGACGGTGCGCCGGGTCGGCTGGGCGGCCCAACCGGAAAAGTCGGTGCCGTCGTAGGAGACGTCCAGCCGCAACCGGATCCGCTCGTCCACCTCGTACCTCCCGTTCACGGCGTCGCCGGCACCCCAGGGAGGGATGCCGGGCCCGACGATGCTGCCTGTGCTCAGGCCTTGTTCTCGGTGGCCTCGTCGCTGTCCTCGCGGGCGGCGTCGGTGTCACCGGACGCCGACACCGGCGCCTCGGAGTCCTGGTCGACCGGGGTCGACTCCGGGGTCTCCTCGGCCGGGGCGAGCGCCTCGACCTTGTCCTGCTGGGCGGCCTTGCGGGCGGCGGTCTTCTTGTTCGCCTTCGGCTCGGCGACCTGAAGCTCCTCCACCAGCTCGATGATCGCCATCGGAGCGGCGTCACCCTTGCGCGGACCGGTCTTCACGATCCGGGTGTAGCCACCGTTGCGGTTGGCGTACCGGGGCGCGATCTGGTCGAACAGGGCGTAGACCACGTCCTTGTCCTTGACGACGCCCAGCACCCGCCGCCGCGCGGCGAGGTCGCCCCGCTTCGCCTTGGTGATGAGCTGCTCGGCCAGCGGACGCAGCCGCCGGGCCTTCGTCTCGGTGGTCTGGATCTTGCCGTGCTGGAACAGCGCGGTGGCCAGGTTGGCCAGCATCAGCCGCTCGTGCGCGGGGCTGCCGCCGAGGCGGGGGCCCTTGGTGGGCGTGGGCATGCTTGGTGCTCCTCAGGTGTGGCGGCAGCGCGGACTAGAGCTGCTCGGTCTCGCGGTAGTCGTCGGTGTCGTAGTCGGCCTCGCCGAAGGCGTCCACGACGTGCGCCGGGTCGAAGTTCGGGGCCGAGTCCTTCAGCCCGAGACCCATCCCGGCGAGCTTCATCTTGACCTCGTCGATCGACTTCTGACCGAAATTCCGGATGTCGAGGAGGTCGGCCTCGGTACGCCCGATGAGCTCACCAACGGAGTTGATGCCCTCGCGCTTGAGGCAGTTGTAGGAGCGGACGGTGAGGTCCAGCTCCTCGATCGGCAGGGCCAGGTCCGCCGCCAGCTGGGCGTCCTGCGGGGACGGCCCGATGTCGATGCCCTCGGCGGTCTCGTCCAGCTCCCGGGCCAGCCCGAAGAGCTCCACCAGCGTCGAGCCGGCCGAGGCCAGCGCGGTGCGCGGGCCCATCGACGGCTTGGTCTCGACGTCGATGATCAGCCGGTCGAAGTCGGTCCGCTGCTCGACGCGGGTCGCCTCGACGCGGTACGTCACCTTGAGCACCGGCGAGTAGATCGAGTCGACCGGGATCCGGCCGATCTCGGCGCCGGCCTGCTTGTTCTGCGCGGCCGTGACGTAGCCCCGGCCCCGCTCGACGGTCAGCTCCATGTCGAGCCGGCCCTTGCCGTTCAGGGTGGCGAGCTTCAGGTCCGGGTTGTGCACCGAGACACCGGCCGGGGGCTGGATGTCACCGGCGGTCACGTCGCCCGGGCCCTGCTTGCGCAGGTACATGCTGACCGGCTCGTCGTGCTCGGAGCTGACGCAGAGCTCCTTGATGTTCATGACGAGCTCGACCACGTCCTCCTTGACACCGGGGATGGTGGTGAACTCGTGCAGGACACCGTCGATCTTGATCGAGGTGACCGCCGCACCCGGGATGGACGACAGCAGCGTACGCCGCAGCGAGTTGCCCAGGGTGTAGCCGAAGCCCGGCTCCAGCGGCTCGATGGTGAACCGGGAGCGGGTCTCGTTGATCGACTCTTCGGAGAGAGACGGTCGCTGGCTGATGAGCATTTCTTCTCTTCTCTTCCGGGGCGCCCGCTATATGACGCCCACGACACAAACTGTTCCGGTGGCCCGCCCCGGAGGGCGGGCCACCGCAACGAGCCCTTACTTGGAGTAGAGCTCGACGATCAGCTGCTCCTGGACCTGGGTGTCGATCACCTGGCGGGCCGGGAGCGAGTGCACGAGGATCTTCATCTGGCTGGGGATGGCCTCCAGCCAGGCCGGCACCGACCGGGAACCGGCCTGGGCCTGCGCGACGATGAACGGGGTCAGCTCCTTGCTCTTCCCCCGCACCTCGATGATGTCGTGCTCCTTGACGCGGTACGACGGGATGTCGACCTTCTTGCCGTTCACCGTGAAGTGGCCGTGCTTGACCAGCTGGCGGGCCATGTCCCGGGACGAGGCGTAGCCAGCCCGGTAAACGACGTTGTCCAGCCGCGACTCGAGGATCTGCAGGAGGACCTCACCGGTCTTGGCCTGCTTGCCCACGGCCTCCTCGTAGTAACCGCGGAACTGCTTCTCCAGCACGCCGTAGACACGGCGGGCCTTCTGCTTCTCACGGAGCTGGAGCAGGTACTCCGTCTCCTTGGTGCGGCCGCGGCCGTGCTGCCCGGGCGGGAACGGCCGGGACTCGAACGGGCACTTCGGGCCATCGCACTTGCTGCCCTTGAGGAACAGCTTCATCTTCTCCCGCCGGCAACGGCGGCAGTCAGCACCGGTGTAACGAGCCATCTCTCTCTACCTCTCAGACCCGGCGACGCTTCGGCGGACGGCATCCGTTGTGCGGCTGCGGGGTGACGTCGGAGATCTGCCCGACCTCCAGCCCGGCGGCCTGCAGCGAACGGATGGCGGTCTCCCGGCCGGAGCCGGGGCCCTTGACGAACACGTCGACCTTGCGCATGCCGTGCTCCATCGCCCGACGCGCGGCGGCCTCGGCGGCCAGCTGAGCGGCGAACGGGGTCGACTTGCGGGAGCCCTTGAAGCCCACCTGGCCGGAGGAGGCCCAGGAAATGACCGCACCGGTCGGGTCCGTGATGGACACGATGGTGTTGTTGAAGGTGCTCTTGATGTGCGCCTGCCCGTGGGCGACGTTCTTGCGTTCCTTGCGCCGGACCTTCTTGACGGCGGCTCCGGCACGAGCCTTCGGTGGCATAAGTCTGTGCGCTCCTAGTTACTTCTTGCCGGGCTTCTTCTTGCCGGCGACGGTCCGCTTCGGACCCTTCCGGGTCCGCGCGTTGGTCTTGGTCCGCTGGCCACGGACGGGCAGGCCCCGGCGGTGCCGGATACCCGCGTAGCAGCCGATCTCGACCTTGCGGCGGATGTCAGCGGCGACCTCGCGGCGCAGGTCGCCTTCAACCTTGTAGTTGCCCTCGATGTGGCTGCGGAGCTGGACCAGCTCCTCATCCGTGAGGTCCCGAGCGCGCTTGTCCGGCGAGATGCCGGTGGCGGCGAGCGTCTCCAGGGCGCGGGTACGGCCGACCCCGAAGATGTAGGTGAGCGCGATCTCCATCCGCTTGTCGCGGGGGAGATCCACGCCGGCTAGACGTGCCATGTGCGGGCGTACTCCTCGTGATGTTGTTGCGGAGGTGTGGACCCGTCCCACCCCGCTACCGGCCGTCCCGTCTTTCCGACGCTGTCAGCGCCGGCGACCGGGATCGGTCGCTGCCCGAGCGGGCCCCGGCCTCCGACCGGGGGTCAACCACGAGGGAGTACGCGCTGCGTACCGCTCGCGGCTGGGACGAGCTGGTGATGTGCTGTCGGGATCTACGACGCCCGGGCCGATCCGACCGGCCGTGTCACGACCGGTGGGACTGGTTCAGCCCTGGCGCTGCTTGTGGCGCGGGTCGCTGCTGCAGATGACCATGACCCGGCCGTGCCGGCGGATAATCCGGCAGTTGTTGCAGATCCTCTTGACGCTCGGCTTGACCTTCACGGTTGCCTTACTTCCCATCTGGCCCGGAGGCGCGACCACGCGCGACGCCGGACGTCGAAGACGGACACGGGGACGTCCCGGCCGCCGTCAGGCTTACTTGTAGCGGTAGACGATGCGCCCGCGGGTCAGGTCGTACGGCGAGAGTTCGACGACGACCCGGTCCTCCGGCAGGATGCGGATGTAATGCTGCCGCATCTTGCCGCTGATGTGAGCCAGCACCTTGTGACCGTTCGCGAGCTCCACCCGGAACATGGCGTTCGGCAGGGGCTCGATGACCCGACCCTCGATCTCAATGGCTCCGTCTTTTTTCGGCATGTCCTCCGCTGTCCTGACGTCGGTTACTCCGGACGGCCCACAACGTCTTACACGGGCTCCGACGGAAATCGTCGGGCCCGAGCCAGCCGCGGCTCCGACTCCCACCGAAGCGCAGGGTGGGCATGCCGGAGTGGACGCTGTGCGCCGATCTGAAAGTGTACGCCCGCCTGCGGTCCGTCGCCAAACCGACCACCCCGCACGTCACCCGCGCGGGAAAACGGACAGCCGGGGCGGATCCGTTCCGTGACGAGCGAAGACGCTACCGCTCCCCCGCCCGTCGGGCCTGCCGGCGGGCCAGGCGGCGCTCCCGCCGGTCGTCCCGGTGGCGAGGCTCACCGGCCGCCAGGCCGCCCGCCGTCCGCATCAGCAGCAGCGCGCCCCACGGCCCGAGCACCCACAGCGGCCAGTAGAAGACCAACTCCCGGGCGCCGACGGCGGACAGCCCCCAGATCGCGGTCAGGATCGCGGCGACCCGCAGCCACGGCATCCACACCTCGAGCAGCCAGCCGCTCGGTGCGCCGGACGGCACCGGACCGGAGGTCGGGGGCGGCCGGCGGCGGCGCGGGCGCGGCCACGTCGTCGGCGAGG
>NZ_JAEVHJ010000361.1:0-6432 GCF_016802855.1 Micromonospora sp. ATA51
ACCGCTCCGCCGGCCGGGGCCACTCCGGTCCGCTCCGCGCCCGCCCCGGCCGGGGAGCGCTTCGGCCTGCTCCCCGCCTGGACCTGGTACGTCGACCCGACCGGGTTCCGGATCGCCGTGCCAGTGGACTGGCTGCGCTGGACCGACGGCGGGGTGACCTGCTTCCGGGAGCCCGCGGGGTCCCGGCTGCTGAGCGTGGGCGCGACGGCGGCGCCGGCCGACCCGGTGGCGTACTGGCGGGCGGAGGAGCGGCGGCTCACCGGCGACGGCGGGCTGGCCGACTACCGGCGGGTCGAGATCGGGCCGATCGACATGTTCCGGGGCGGCGCGCTCTGGGAGTGCGGCTGGGTCACCGCGGCCGGCGACAAGGTGCACACCGCCCGGCTGCTGCTGACCGTCGCGCCGGGCCGCGCGTACACCGTCTCATGGCTGACAAAGGAGTTCGACTGGCAGGTCAACGCGACATATTTCCTGATGATCCGGCAGAGCTTCCGGCCCGGTCTCTGACCCCCTCCCCAGTGGACCGTCCGGGTGATGCCCCTCGGCGACGCGGCTGATTACAGTGGCGTAGTTTTGTCGATCAAGATCTCTGGGGAGGGCGAGCCGACATGATGGGACCGTCCCACGCGCTGTCCGGCGCGGCGGTGTGGCTGACCGGGTCGTGGGCGCTGGACCAGTTCGCCGACTACCACCAGACGCCGCTGGCGCTCGCGGTGGGGACCGCGGTCTGCGCGGGCGGGGCGCTCTTCCCCGACCTCGACCTCTCCGGCAAGGTGACCCGCAACCAGGGCGGGGCGACCGTGGCCCGGACCTTCGGCGTGTTCAGCCTCTTCATCGCCGAGGTGATGGAGAAGATCTCGCTGGGGGTCTACTACGCCACCAAGCTCAGCAAGGACCCGCGCCGCAACAACGGGCACCGCACCCTGACCCACACCCTCCCGTTCACCGGGCTGGTCGGCTGGGGCACCACCGCGCTCTGCGCCCACTACGGCAAGTGGGCGGTGGTCAGCATCCTGTTCTTCATGATCGGGCTGGCCCTGCGCGGGCTCTTCGACGAGTGGGCCGAGCGGGCCGGCTGGGTGATCGTGACGCTGGCCTCGGCCGCCGCGGCCTGGTTCACCTTCGCCAACCTGCCGGGCGACCGGGGCTATCCGCTGATCGGGTTCGCCGTCGGGGTGGGTTGTTTCGTGCACATCCTCGGCGACATGATCACCCGCGCGGGGGTGCCGATCCTCTGGCCGATCCCGATCAGACGCCGGATGTGGACGATGGTCGGCCTGCCCAACGGCATCGCGCTGCGCACCGGCAGCAAGGCCGAGGTGATCGTGCTGCGGGCCGCGCTGACCGTCCTCGCGGTGCTCGCCGCGGTGGGGCTGGTCGCGCCGTCGGTGCTGCAGCGGTTCAACATCGAGGTTTGAGCCTGGCCAAGGTGTGGGCGTACTTCGACGCGGCCGGCCCGCTGGTCGGCACCGATTGGCCGATCCGCTACCGGTAGGACGACGCGAAGCGGGTGGCACACCTGCGCCGGCTCGGCGTCCGGGCGTTCGCCGCGCAGGCGTACAGCAGCGGCCCGGGATGGCGGAGCCGCTGAGTCGCTGGACGCTCAACTTCGCCGCGCGTACCCCCGGCCGCCTCCCCTCGGCCACCTTCTTCCCCGAGCCCGGGCCATCCGCTACCTCACCGAAGCGTTGCGCGCCAAGGCACGGGTGTTCAGCAGGTGATCGCCAGGAAATCCGGCGGTTCAGGGCCGGGAGGAATGGGGGTTCACTCGGGGCACTTCTGCCGGTCGATGTAATCCTTGACTATGGCCAGGGGCGCCCCGCCGCAGGATGCGGCGAAGTAGGACGGTGACCACAGGTGGCCGTGTATGAGGTGCCGGTTGATCTGGCCTGTGAATTCCTTGCGCAGGTAATGAGCGGACACGCCTTTGAGGGAGTTGACCAGCATGGAGATCGCTAGTTTCGGGGGGTAGCGCACGAGTAGGTGTACGTGGTCGTCCTCGCCGTTGAACTCGGCCAGTTCGGCTTCCATGCTTGCGCACACGTCGGTCATGACCTGCTCGCAGCGGGCGAGCATCGCCTCATCGAGTACACCGCGGCGATATTTCGTGACGAATACCAGATGTGCGTGCAGGTCGTGAACGATGCTGCGGCCTCGCCGGATATTGGGGTCCGAGGTCCATCGTGGTGACATAGGCCAGACGTTATACTGCGGACGTGAAGCTCGTCGTGCAGGTGCGGCTGTTTCCCGACGCCGGCCAGGAGGCGGCGTTGCGAGACACGCTGACCCTGTGCAACGACGCCGCGAACCTCGCCTCCGCCGAGGCGTACCGGGCGCGGGTGTTCGCCAAGCAGGCGTTGCAGCGACTCACCTACCGGCGGCTGAAGGACATGGGGTTGTCGGCCCAGCCGGCGATCCACGTCGCCCGCAAGGTCGCCGGCGCCTACGCCACGCTGAAGGCCAACATCCGTGCCGGCAACCTCGGCAAACCCGGGTCGAAGCGCCGCCGCAAGGCTGAGGCGAAGCCGATCGTGTTCCGCCGCGACGCCGCCCAACCGTTCGACGACCGCTGCCTGTCCTGGCAGATGCGCTCCCGCACAGTCTCCATCTGGGCGACGGCGGGCCGACAGGCCGGCATCCGATTCGGGTGCTCTGACGCGCAGTACGCGGTGCTGTCCGCCCACCGCAGAGGCGAGTCTGACCTGGTGCACCGTGACGGCAAGTGGTTTCTGTACGCCACCTGCGACATCCCTGACGTCGAGGTTAAGGAGCCCGACGGGTTCCTCGGCGTCGACCTGGGCATCGCGAACATCGCCACCACCAGCGCCGGGACCCGGCACTGCGGCAAGGGTTTGAACCGGGTGCGCCATCGTAATCAGCGGCTGCGGGCCAAACTTCAGCGCATCGGCACCAAGTCCGCCAAGCGGCTCCTGAAGGCCCGCCGCCGCAAGGAAGCGCGATTCGCGGCCGACATCAACCATCGCATCGCCAAGCAGATCGTGACCGAGGCCGAACGCACCGGCCGCGGCATCGCCCTGGAAAACCTGGGCGGCATCCGCGACCGGGTACGGCTCCGACGACCCCAGCGGGTCACACTGCACTCGTGGGCATTCCACCAACTCCGCCAGTTCATCGCCTACAAGGCGGCGCGGACCGGAGTGGCTTTCGTCTACGTCGACCCGGCGTACACCTCGCAGGGCTGCTCCGCCTGCGGGCACGTCGCCAAGGCCAACCGACCCAACCAATCCACCTTCCGATGCACGTCGTGCGGCTTCGCTGAGCACGCCGACGTGAACGCAGCCCGCAACATCGCCGCACGCGGCGCCGCGGACTGGGCAGCCGTCAGCCTTCCGAACGCGGCGTGACCGATGCAGCCAGCACCGAGCAACGATCCGCAAGCTCAGCCCCTTCAGGGCCGAGAAGCTGACCATCGAAGTGTGACCGACCCACCCGACCCGCCAGCCGGCGGGACGCGACCGCCGGCCGATTCGCCGGACGGGCCGGCCCAGCAGTCTGGCGTAGTGGAGGGCGGCCGCCCGCCGGTCGAGGACCGGGCCGTACCCTCGTTCTGGCAGCGGCTGGGGCTGCCCGGGCTCGCCGACGTGCACACCCACTTCCTGCCGCCCCGGCTGCTGCGCAAGGTGTGGGCATACTTCGACGCGGCCGGGCCGCTGGTCGGCACGGAGTGGCCGATCCGGTACCGGTGGAGCGACGCGGAGCGGGTGGCGCACCTGCGCCGGCTCGGCGTACGGGCGTTCACCGCGCTGGCGTACCCGCACCGGCCCGGGATGGCGGAGGCGCTGAACCGGTGGACGCTGGAGTTCGCCCACGCCACCCCCGGCTGCCTGCCCTCGGCCACCTTCTACCCCGAGCCGGACGCCGTCCGGTACGTCGCCGGGGCGCTCGACGCCGGCGCCCGGGTGTTCAAGGTGCACGTCCAGGTCGGCGGGTTCCTCCCCACCGACCCGGCGCTGGACGCGGTGTGGGGGCTGCTCGCCGACGCGGGCGTACCGGTGGTGGTGCACGCCGGGCACGCACCGGTCGGCACCGCGCACACCGGCCCGGAGCCGTTCGCCGCGCTGCTCGCCCGGCATCCGGGGCTGACCGCGGTCGTGGCCCATCTGGGCGCGCCCGACTACACCGCGTTCCTCGACCTGGCGGAGAAGTACGAGCGGGTGCGGCTGGACACCACCATGGCGTTCACCTCGTTCTTCAACCGGTTCATGCCGTTCCCGGCCGGCGACCTGCCCCGGCTGGGCGAGCTGGGGCTGGCCGGCAAGGTGCTGCTCGGCAGCGACTTCCCGAACCTCCCCTACCCGTACGCCGAGCAGCTCACCGGGCTGGCCGAACTGGGTCTCGGCGACGACTGGCTGCGGGCGGTCTGCTGGGGCAACGCGGCGGCCCTGTTCGACCTGGCCTGAGTCGGGGCGTGGAAGCCCGGCCGGCGCGGCGGGCGGTCAGACGCCCACCCGCTGCTCGGGCACGCTGAGCCCGTACAGCGCCATCAGTTCGGGGCTGTCGATCCGACTGCCGTCGGCGATCGAGTCGCACGCGATGTCGACGATCTGGTCCTTGTGCGCCAGCAGGTAGGGCCGGGCGCCGACGTCGGCGCTGGCCAGGGTGGCGATGCCGGCCCAGTGCCGGCGGCCGAAGAGCATCGGGTAGCCGCGCAGCCCGTCGTAGGTCGCGCAGACCAGCACGTCGGGGTACGGCAGCGCGGCGACCCGCCGGACCGCTCCGGCGGTCAGCCCCGGCATGTCGACCGGCACCACGACGACCGCCTCGATCCCGTCGTCGGTCAGGGCGGCCAGGCCGGCGCGGATCGAGGAACCGACCCCGGTCCCCCACGCCCGGTTGACCACCACGGTAGCCCCGGTCAGGTCGGTCGTCTGGCGGACCTGGTCGGCCGCCGCGCCGAGTACGACCACGATCTGCTCGCAGCCGGCCTCGACCATCGTGTCGATCATCCGGCTCACCAGGGGTTTCTCCCCCTGGTGCAGCAGCGCCTCGGGTCCGCCGATGCGACGTCCACCGCCCGCCGCGATGATCATTCCTGCGATCCGGTTCAGCTGCGCCCCCTCGACCGTGGGGACGGCACCGGCTCACCTGCGCCCGGTCCGTCCCGTCGTACGCACAACGGGCCCAACGAGTGCGCCCGGCGCGGGGTAGCGGGGCAAAAGGGAAAATTGCCGACTATGCCGCATCGGCGTAGCAGTCGACGACGGACAGGTCCAGCGGGAACCGCACCGGGGTGTCGCCGAAGAGCAGCGCCGCCGCCCGCGCGCCCGCGGCGGTGACCGCCTCCGCCACCGCGTCGGCCTGCCCGGTTGGGCAGTGCACGATCACCTCGTCGTGCTGGAAGAAGACCAGCTCGGCATCGGTGCCCGCGAGGGCCGTCCGCAACGTGGCCAGCAGCGTGGAGGCCCACTCGGCGGCCGTCGCCTGGATGACGAAGTTGCGGGTGAACCGGCCCCGGGAGCGGGCGGCGCGGGCCCGGGGCCCCTGCGGGTCCGCGCCGGCGTCCGGGGCCGCCTCGTCGCCGTCGGCGAAACCGAGCGAGCCCGGCGGGCAGGTGCGCCCGAGCCAGGAGCGGACCAGGCCACCGGCCTCGCCGGTCCGCGCCGCCGCCTCCACGTAGCCGAAGGCCGTCGGGTAGTTCCGCTTGAGCACCGCCAGGGCGGGCACCGCCGAGCCGCCGGTCTGCCCGTACATCGCGCCGAGCAGGGCCACCTTGGCCCGGGCCCGGTCACCGGCGAAGGCGTCCCGGGCCAGCGCGGCGTAGAGGTCGCCGGCCCCGCCGGCCGCCGCGAGCCGGGCGTCCCCGGAGACCGCGGCCAGCACCCGCGGCTCCAACTGGCCCGCGTCGGCGACGACGAAGGTCCAGCCGGGATCGGCCACCACCGCCCGCCGGATCACCTTCGGGATCTGCAGCGCGCCGCCGCCCCGGGTGGCCCACCGGCCGGAGACCACCCCGCCGGGCACGTACTCCGCGTGGAAGCGGCCGCCGGAGACCCAGGCGTCCCGCCACGCCCAGCCGTGCGCCGTCCAGATCCGGTAGAGCTCCTTGTATTCCAGGACCAGCGGCACCGCCGGATGCTCCACCCCGCGCAGCACCCAGGCCCGGGTGTTCGGCAGCTCCACGCCGACCCGGGCGAACGCCTTCAACAGCTCCGCCGGGGAGTCCGCGTGCAGCTGGCGTACGCCGAACGCCGCGGCGATCCGGGCGGCCAGCTCGGCCAGCCGGCGGGGCGGCCCACCCACCGGGGAGGCCTCGCCGAGCAGCTCGGCGAGAAGCTCGTCGTGCACCTCGGCCCGCCACGGCAGCCCGGCCGCCCCCATCTCCGCGGCGATCAGCGCGCCCGCCGACTCCGCCGCCACCAGCAGGCGGAACCGGCCGGGGTGCTCGGTCGCCGCGATCCGGGCGAGCTGGTC
>NZ_JAEVHJ010000362.1:0-6404 GCF_016802855.1 Micromonospora sp. ATA51
CTGGGCCGGTCCCGCTGCTGCGGTACGGCGGCGGCGCCGCTCCAGCCGGTGGCCGCACGCTGGTCGTCCGGCGCGCCCCAGCCGGGCTGCTGCGGAGGCTCGCCGTGGGTGGCGGCCCGGCTGGCGGCCCAGCCTCCGGAGCGGTCGGGGTCGTCGTCGCGGGGGTCGGCGGGACCGGTCTCCCAGCCGCCGGAGCGCGCCGCGTCGTCCTGCTGCGGGGCGGACCAGCCGCGGGCCGGCTCCCCGTCGTCCTGTCGGGCTGGTACGCCGGCGGCCCAGCCGCCCGAGCGCGCGGGATCGTCCTGCTGGTCCGGGTTGCCGGACGTCCAGCCGCCGGACTGGTTCGGCTCGTTCGGCGTGGACCACGCCTCGTTCGGCTGCCGGCGGGGGCGGGAACCTGCGCGGCGGCGCGTGCGGTGGGCGCGGCGGAGGCCCAGGTGGGCGACTGCTCGCCCTGCTGGCCCCAGGCAGGTTGGTCGTCCTGCGGCGGGGTGGCCCACCCGCCCGAGCGGGCCGGATCGTCCTGCTGCGGCGCGCCGGACCCGACGGTCCAGCCGTCCGAGCGGTCGTCCGGGGTGGTGGGAGCCGCGCTCCAGCCGCCGGAACGGGCCGGGTCGTCGTGCGGCTGGCCGGCGGGGGCGGGCACCTGCGCCGCGCCTCGGGCGCCCGGCTCGGCGGGCTGCGCCCAGGCCGGCTGGTCTCCCCGGGGCCCGGCGGCCCATCCGGGGCCGGCCTGCTCGGACGGCGTCGCCCACGCGGGCGGGGACTGCTCGGCCGGTGGGTTGCCCGGGTTGCCGCCGGGTGCGGAAGCGGCGGCCCAGGCGGGGCCGGCCTGTTCCGGCGTGGCCCACGCGGGCTGGGCCGGGGCGCCCCAGGACCCGGGTTCGGGCTGCTGCGGGGCCGGGGCGGCGCCCCAGGTGGGGTTCGGTGGCTGGCCGCCCGGCTGCGCCCAGGCGGGGGCGGGCGACTGTTCGTCCTGTCCGGCCCAGGCGGGGGCCGGCTGGTTCGGCCGACCGGCCGGCGGGGGTGGTGCCCAGCCGAGATCGGGGGCGTTGGGGTACCCGTTGTCCTGCTGCGCCGGGTGGTCGCCGTACGGCGCCGGTCCGCCGGCGCCAGGCGACACCTCGCCCGGCTCCTGGCCGGGGCGGTGCGGGGCCTCGGACGTCATGGGTGCGCCTCCTCCATCACATGTCGGCCGCCGATGCCGATCGGGGACCGTCGGCATGGTTGCCGGCGTCGCCGGCGGATACCGGCCGTGTGGGCTCCCCGCACCGTATCCGGTGGCCGCCCGGAGGTGTCCGGGGAGCACCGGCCGTCACTCACCGTTGCCGTGTGGTGTCGATCGGCTTCTATCGGCGCGATCTCGCCGGGGGCGGGTGGGTGGCGACCGAGCCCCACCGTACCGGGCGGTGCGGCGAGGTGGAATCCCGGTCTCAATCACCCCCAAACGCCGGAGACCCGCCCGGCTGCGCCGGGCGGGTCTCCGAACTGGAGGAGGTGAGGAAAGTCGAGGAGCGTCAGCTCATGTGACGCTGGGCGATGGCGAGAAGCTCCTCGCGGACCGCGGGCGAGTTGGCGGAACGCAGCGCGTGCTCGATGGCGCGGGCACGGCGGTTGGCGTCGCGGCGGTTGCGGATTCGCTCGATCATGCTCATCTGGGTCTCTCCTCCTGGCTATTCGGTTGTCAGCCCCTGATGTCTCTATTGAAGCGCATGACGCGGTCAACTTCCATCGATTATTAGGTGAGCTGAACCACGGACCTAAGGATCGTAGGTCATGGTCGGTCGGGGCCGACGAATTCTTCCCCCAACGGCAACGGCCGGTGTGCCGGGCGTTCACCCGTGGCACACCGGCCGTGGCCTGGTGTCTGTCGACCGTCAGGTCCAGGCGAGCAGCGCCGCCTCCGGATCGGCCAGGAAGTCCCCGATGTCGCGGAGGAACTTCGAGCCCAGCTCACCGTCGATGATCCGGTGATCGAAGGAGAGGCCGAGCGTGGTGACCAGGCGCGGCTTCACCTTGCCCTTGTGCACCCACGGCATCTCCCGGACCGCGCCGAAGGCCAGGATCGCCGACTCGCCCGGCGGCAGGATCGGCGTACCGGTGTCGACGCCGAAGACGCCGACGTTGGTGATCGTCAGCGTGCCGCCCGACATGTCCGCCGGGGAGGTCTTCCCGGCCTTGGCCGTCTGCACCAGCGCCGTCATCGCGTCCGCCAGTTCGCGCAGCGAGAGCCGGCCGGCGTCCTTGATGTTCGGCACGATCAGGCCGCGCTCGGTGGCCGCCGCGATGCCCAGGTTGACGTAGTCCTTGACCACGATCTCGTCGCCCGCCCAGGTCGAGTTGACCATCGGATGGCGCTTGACTGCCAGCAGCACCGCCTTGGCGACCAGCAGCAGCGGCGAGACCCGGACGTCGCGCCACTCCCGCCGCTCGCGGAGCCGGTCCAGGGCCTTCATCGCCCGGGTCACGTCGACGGTCAGGAACTCCGTCACGTGCGGGGCGGTGAACGCCGAGCGGGACATGTTCTCGGCGGTGAGCTTGCGTACCCCCTTGACCGGGATGCGCTGCTCGCGGTCCGCGCCGAAGCTCGCGGCCACCGTGGTCGGCGCCGCGACCGTCAGCGGCTCGGCCGCCGCCGGGGTCCCGCTCGCCGCCCGCTGTACGTCCTCCCGGGTGATCGAGCCCAGCGGGCCCGAGCCGGTCAGCGTGGCCAGGTCGACGCCGAGGTCCTTGGCGAGCTTCCGGACCGGCGGCTTGGCCAGCACAGCCCGCCGGTCCGGCCGGTGCCGTTGACCGCCGGAGCCGCCGGAGCCGGTGCGACCGGCGCCGGAGCCGGGGCGGGCTGGACCGGGGCGGCCGCCGCCTGGGCGGGGAGACCGCCCTTGCGCGGCCGGCGCTTCGCCGCCGTGGTGCGCGGGCCGTAGCCGACCAGCACGGCGGTACGCCCACCCGGGGCGGGACCGCCGATCAGGCCCGGCTCGACCATGCCCTCCTCCGGCGCGATCTCGACCGCGGCCAGCGAGGCCGCCGACGGGGTGGGCAGCGCGTCGGCCGGCTCGCCGGTCGTCGACTCCTCGATCGGGCCGGCGCCCGGGTCGGTGTCGATCGCGATGATCGGCGTGCCGACCTCGACCGTGGTGCCCTCCGGGTGGAAGATCGACCGCACCTGGCCGGCCCACTTCGCCGGGATCTCGACCGCCGCCTTGGCCGTCTCCACCTCGACGATCGGCTGGTTCAGCTCGATCGTGTCGCCCACCTTGACCAGCCAGGCGAGGATCTCGCCCTCGGTCAGGCCCTCGCCCAGGTCGGGGAGGTTGAACTCCTTGATCCGTGACATGCCGCTCACCAGCCGAAGGTGCGGTCGACGGCGTCGAGCACCCGGTCGAGGTCGGGCAGGTACTCCTCCTCCACCCGGCTGGCCGGGTAGGGGGTGTCGAAGCCGGTGACGCGCAGCACCGGGGACTCCAGGGAGTAGAAGCACTCCTCGGTGATCCGGGCCGCGATCTCCGAGCCCAGGCCCAGGTTGCCCGGGGCCTCGTGAACGACCACGCAGCGACCGGTGCGCCGCACCGACTCGTACGCGGCGGTCAGGTCCAGCGGGGAGAGCGAGCGCAGGTCGATGACCTCCAGCTCGCGGCCGTCCTCCGCGGCGGCGGTCGCCGCGTCCAGGCAGGTCCGCACCATCGGGCCGTACGCCAGCACGGTGGCGTCGGTGCCGGCGCGGGCGACCCGGGCCGAGTGCAGCGGGTACGCCTCCGACAGCGGGGCGTCCAGCTCGACCGGACCCTTCTCCCAGTAGCGCCGCTTCGGCTCCAGGAAGACGATCGGGTCGTCCGAGGCAATCGCCTGCTGAATCATCGAGTACGCGTCCTGCGGGTTCGCGCAGGTGACGACCTTCAGGCCGGCGGTGTGCGCGAAGTACGCCTCGGGCGACTCCGAGTGGTGCTCGACCGCGCCGATGCCGCCGCCGTAGGGAATCCGGATGACCATCGGGATCCGGACCTTGCCCTGCGAGCGGTAGTGCATCTTCGCCACCTGCGACACGATCTGGTCGTACGCCGGGTAGACGAAGCCGTCGAACTGGATCTCGCAGACCGGGCGGAAGCCGCGGATGGCCAGGCCGACCGCGGTGCCGATGATGCCGGACTCGGCCAGCGGGGTGTCGATCACCCGCTGGTCGCCGAAGTCCTTCTGGAGCCCGTCCGTGATCCGGAACACGCCGCCGAGCTTGCCGACGTCCTCGCCCATGATGACGACCTTCGGGTCGTTCTCCAGGGCCTTGCGCAGACCGGTGTTGAGGGCCTTGCCGAGGGTGAGCGTCTCCGTGGCCATCAGTGGGCGCTCCCCTCGAACGACTCCATGTACTTGCTGAACTGCGCCCGCTGCTCGTCGAGCTCGGGGGACCCGTTGGGGTAGACGTGGTCGAACATCGTCACCGGCTCCGGGTTGGGCATGGCGAGCACCCGCTCGCGCAGGTGCACCGACTCGGCGCGGGCCTGCTCGTCGACCGAGGCGAAGAAGTCCGCGTCGGCGATCTGCTGCGTGGTCAGGAACGCCTTCATCCGGGCGATCGGGTCCTTGGCCTGCCAGGCCTCGACCTCGCTGGCGATCCGGTACCGGGTCGGGTCGTCGGAGGTGGTGTGCGCCCCCATCCGGTAGGTGTACGCCTCGATCAGGCTGGGGCCCTGGCCGAGCCGGGCGTTGTCCAGCGCGTGCCGGGTCACCGCGTACGACGCGAGCACGTCGTTGCCGTCCACCCGCACGCCGGGGAAGCCGAAGCCGCCCGCCCGCTGGTACAGCGGGACGCGGGTCTGCCGCTCCAGCGGCTCGGAGATGGCGTACTGGTTGTTCTGGCAGAAGAACACCAGCGGGGCGTTGAAGACGCTGGCCCAGACGAACGCCTCGTTGACGTCGCCCTGGCTGGTGGCGCCGTCGCCGAAGTAGGCGATCACCGCCTCGCCGTCGTCGGTGCCGGTCTTGCCGTCCATGTGGACGCCCATGGCGTACCCGGTCGCGTGCAGGGTCTGCGCCCCGATCACGATCGTGTACATGTTGAACTTGAACTCGTTGGGGTCCCAGCCGCCCTGGTCGACCCCGCGGAACAGGCCGAGCGGCATGATCGGGTCGATGCCCCGGCAGTAGAGGACGCCGTGCTCCCGGTAGGTCGGGAAGGCCATGTCCTGGGTACGCAGCGCCCGGCCGGAGCCGACCTGCGCGGCCTCCTGACCCAGCAGGCTGGCCCAGAGGCCCAGCTCGCCCTGGCGCTGCAGCGCGGTCGCCTCGGCGTCGAGCTTGCGGACCAGCACGAGGTCGCGGTAGAGCCCGCGGTACTCCTCGTCGGTGAAGTCGACGCGGTACTCGGTCCCGTCCGGGCCGATCGCGCTCTCGATCCGCTCGCCCTCGGGCGTCAGCAGCTGTACGAGTGCCGGGTCACCGGCGTTCGCCGAGGCGGTTCGCTTGGAACGGGGTGCGGCCCGCCGGCCGCGGGTGGTGACCCCGGGGTCGCCCTTTGCCATCCGTCTCTCCCTGTCGTGTCTGCGCCGGTGCCGGGGGTGACCCTAGCCGCGCAAATCGTGCACCCGCCCGGCTGGTGCCGGGCTGGTTCCTGGCGGCCGCGCCTAGCCCCGGTGAGGGTTGCCGCGCGGCGTGAGCCGGATTCTGGGCGAACCCGGTTCGGGAGCGCCGGCGTCGTACCGCACCTGCCGCGGGTGCGCGGAGGTGGCGGCTACGTTGCCGTCGTGCCTGAATGATTGCAGAGGAGGTGAGCGGGCCCACAGTATGGCCCTCCACCCCGGTGGCGTTCCGTCTGCAAAGCGACGGATAGACCTTTTTGTCGCATGCGCACTCGACCGCGACGGACAAAGTGTGTGTCGACACGCGGTGGCGACTGGTGAACTGAGCGTCACTGGTTCAAGCTGACTGGTGTCCCGGTGAGTGTTAAGCGGCGTTTGTCCGTTTAGGCCGACGTGCCCGCAACCGACGATCCCGCCGAAGGTCGACGACGAGGAGTGTGCCGGTGTCCGAGCCAGCCGAGGGTCCCGGAAGTCCACTCCTCGGCCGCCACCACGCGGCCCCCGCCGCCGGCTACCGACGGGTGGTCGGCACCCACCGGGCAACCGGACTCGGCGGCCCGAGCCGCGGCTACCTCTTCACGGTCGCCCTGCTCGCCGGCACCGCGTCGATGCCGATCCTCGCCGCCATCAGCGCCGGGTCGGCCACCGTCGGCAGCACCGCCCTCCCGGACAACAGCACGCCCTTCATCCCGACGCCCTCGGTCGGCCCGGTGGTCATCCCGCTGCCCGGGACCAGCCAGCCCGCGGTGGCGCCCACCACCCGGCCTGCCCCGGTGGTCACCCGCCCCGACGCGGCGGCGCCGCCGCCCGGCCCCGCCGGCTGACCTCCGA
>NZ_JAEVHJ010000363.1:0-6356 GCF_016802855.1 Micromonospora sp. ATA51
GAATCAAGTCATCTACGTTGCGCTTTGGCCAACCCAATCTCGGCTGACGCTTCCGCATGGACGGCCAAGGTGGACGGCATTCGCCCCAGTGGACCAGATGCCGCGTCGGCGATCTCCACCTCGACCTGCTTGATGGTGACCGGCTCGCCGCCGCCGATGCCGAGCACGCAGGCCGCCTCGCAGGGCGCCGGGCAGAGCCGGCCGGTGAACTCCGGGAAGTTGTTGGTGGCGTGCAGCGACTCCACCGCGGCGTCCCAGTTGCCGGTCCGGACCAGGTCGTTCCAGTCCGGGATGCGGTTGCCCAGCGGGCAGCCGTCGTGGCAGAACGGGATGCCGCAGTCCATGCACCGGGTGGCCTGCTCGCGGATCAGCTCCTCGCCGGCCGGCGGGTACACCTCCCGCCAGTCGGAGATCCGCACCGGCACCGGGCGGCGCGCCGGCAGCCGCCGGTTGTAGCGCAGGAAACCGTTCGGGTCAGGCACGAGCCACCTCCTGGGCGACCGCCCGGGGGGCGGGCGGCACCGGCATGGACGAAGCGGAAGGCGCCGACTGTGGTGTCGGGGCAGCTTGCGCCGCCAATGCGCTCATCACCGCGTCGTCGACGTCACGGCCGGCGGCTTCGGCGGCCCGCATGATCTCCAGCACCCGGCGGTAGTCCCGGGGCACCACGGCGGTGAACTCCTCCACCGCCTCCGGCCAGCGCTTCAACAGCTCCTCGGCGACCGCGGAGGCGGTCTCGGCGAAGTGTCGCTGCACCAGCTCGTGCAGCCGGTCCCGCTCCTCGGGCCGCAGCGGGGCGAGGTCGACCAGTTCGGCGTTGACCCGCGCCCGGTCGAGCCGCCAGACGAACGCCGTGCCACCGGACATGCCGGCGGCGAAGTTGCGCCCGGTCTCGCCGAGCACCACCACCGTGCCGCCGGTCATGTACTCGCAGCCGTGGTCGCCGACGCCCTCCACGACGGCCACCGCGCCCGAGTTGCGCACCGCGAAGCGCTCGCCGACCCGGCCGCGCAGGAAGACCTCGCCGCCGGTCGCGCCGTACAGGATGGTGTTGCCGGCGATGATCTGATCCTCGGCCCGCTCCCCCGGCCCGGCCTCGCCGTCGACGAACGGCGCCGCCGGGTCCGGGCGGACGACGAGCCGGCCGCCGGAAAGGCCCTTGCCGACGTAGTCGTTGGCGTCGCCGTGCAGCCGCAGGGTCACCCCGCGCGGCAGGAACGCGCCGAACGACTGGCCGGCGGTGCCGTGCAGCAGGAACTCGACGGTGTCCTCCGGCAGGCCGGCGCCGCCGAAGCGGCGGGTGACCTCGCCGCCGAGCATCGCGCCGACGCTGCGGTGCTCGTTGCGGACGGCCACCTCGACCCGGACCGGGGTCCCGTCGCGCAGCGCCGGCTCCGCGAGGGCGATCAGCTCGTTGTCCAGGGCCAGCTCCAGGCCGTGGTCCTGGGCCCGGACGCCCCGCCGCGCGGCGTCCGCCGGCAGCTCCGGCAACCGGAGTACGGGCGCCAGGTCGAGCCCGTGCCCCTTCCAGTGGTCGATCGCCGGGGTGACGTCGAGCAGCTCGGTCTGCCCGATCGCCTCCTCGATCGACCGGAAGCCCAGCTCGGCCAGGTAACCCCGGACCTCCTCGGCGAGGAAGAGGAAGAAGTTCTCCACGAACTCCGGCCTGCCGGTGAACCGCTCGCGCAGCACCGGGTTCTGCGTGGCGATGCCGACCGGGCAGGTGTCCAGGTGGCAGACCCGCATCATCACGCAGCCCTCGACGATCAGCGGGGCGGTGGCGAAGCCGAACTCCTCCGCGCCGAGCAGCGCCGCGATGAGCACGTCCCGGCCGGTCTTGAGCTGGCCGTCGACCTGCACGGTGACCCGGTCGCGCAGCTTGTTGAGCAGCAGCGTCTGCTGCGCCTCGGCCAGGCCCAGCTCCCACGGGGTGCCGGCGTGCTTGAGCGAGTTGAGCGGGGAGGCGCCGGTGCCGCCGTCGTGGCCGGAAATCAGGATGACGTCGGCCTTGAGCTTGGCGACGCCGGCCGCGACGGTGCCCACGCCGACCTCGCTGACCAGCTTGACGTGCACCCGGGCGGCCGGGTTGACGCACTTCAGGTCGTGCACGAGCTGGGCGAGGTCCTCGATGGAGTAGATGTCGTGGTGCGGCGGCGGGGAGATCAGGCCGACGCCCGGGGTGGCGTGCCGGGTCCGGGCGATCCACGGCCAGACCTTGTTGCCGGGGAGCTGGCCGCCCTCGCCGGGCTTCGCGCCCTGGGCCATCTTGATCTGGAGGTCGTCGGCGTTGACCAGGTATTCGCTGGTCACCCCGAACCGGCCGCTGGCGATCTGCTTCACCGCGGAGCGGCGGGCCGGGTCGTGCAGCCGGTCGACGTCCTCGCCGCCCTCGCCGGTGTTGGACTTGCCGCCGAGGCGGTTCATCGCGATGGCCAGGGTCTCGTGCGCCTCCGCCGAGATCGACCCGTACGACATGGCACCGGTGGCGAACCGCTTGACGATCTCGCCGGCCGGCTCCACCTCGTCCAGCGGCACCGGCGGGCGCACGCCGGTACGCAGGGTGAACAGCCCGCGCAGCGAGCCGGCCCGCGCGGCCAGCTCGTCGACCTTCGCGGTGTACTGCCGGAAGACGTCGTACTGGCGGCTGCGGGTGGCGTGCTGGAGCAGGAAGACCGTCTCCGGGTTGAACAGGTGCAGCTCACCCTCGCGGCGCCACTGGTACTCGCCGCCGACCTCCAACCGGTCGGAGCTCTGCGCGCCCGGGGCCGGCCAGGCCAGCGCGTGCCGGGCGGCCACCTCGGCGTGGATCTCGTTCAGCCCGATCCCGCTGATCTTGCTGGGGGTGCCCCGGAAGTAGCGCTCGACCAGGCGGGTGTCCAGGCCGACCGCCTCGAAGACCTGCGCGCCGCAGTACGACGACACGGTCGAGATGCCCATCTTGGACATGATCTTCAGGACGCCCTTGCCGAGCGCCTTGACGTAGTTGCGGATCGCCTTCCCGGGTCGACCCCGGGAAGCGCCCCGGTGGAGATCATGTCCTCCACCGACTCGAAGGCCAGGTACGGGTTGACCGCCGCCGCGCCGTACCCGATCAGCACCGCCGCGTGGTGCACCTCCCGGCAGTCGCCGGACTCCACGATCAGCGCCACCTGGGTCCGCGTCTGCTCGCGGACCAAGTGCTGGTGCACCGCCGCGGTGAGCAGCAGCGACGGGATCGGCGCCAGGTCGGCGTTGGAGTCCCGGTCGGACAGGACCAGGATCCGCACCCCGTCCTCGATCGCCTCGGAGACGTGCCGGCAGATCTCGGTCAGCCGGGCCTTGATGCCGGCGCCGCCGTCGCGGACCCGGTAGAGCCCGGAGACCCGGACCGCCTTGAAGCCGGGCAGGTCGCCGTCCTCGTCGATGGAGAGGATCTTGGCCAGCTCGTCGTTGTCGATCACCGGGTACGGCAGCACGATCTGCCGGCAGCTCGCCGGGCCTGGGTCGAGCAGGTTGCCCTCCGGCCCGATGGTGGAGGCCAGGCTGGTCACCAGCTCCTCCCGGATGGCGTCCAGCGGCGGGTTGGTGACCTGGGCGAAGAGCTGGTGGAAGTAGTCGTAGAGCAGCCGCGGCCGGGTCGACAGCGGGGCGATCGGGGTGTCGGTGCCCATCGAGCCGATGGGCTCCGCGCCGGCCCGCGCCATCGGGGCGAGCAGGATCTTCAACTCCTCCTCGGTGTAGCCGAAGGTCTGCTGGCGGCGGCGCACCGAGTCGTGGGTGTAGACGATGTGTTCACGCGGCGGCAGGTCGCCCAGGTCGATCAGGCCGGCGTGCAGCCACTCGTCGTACGGCCGGGCGGCGGCCAGCTCGGCCTTGATCTCGTCGTCGGAGACGATCCGCCCGTTGACGGTGTCGACCAGGAACATCTTCCCCGGCTGGAGCCGCCCCTTGGCGACCACCCGGGCCGGCTCGAGGTCGAGCACCCCCGCCTCGCTGCCCAGCACGACCAGGCCGTCGGCGGTGCGCCACCAGCGGCCCGGGCGCAGCCCGTTGCGGTCCAGCACCGCGCCGACGATCTCGCCGTCGGTGAAGGCGACCGAGGCGGGCCCGTCCCACGGCTCCATCAGGCTGGCGTGGAAGCGGTAGAAGGCGCGCTTGTCGGCGCGCATCTCGGGGTCGTTCTCCCAGGCCTCCGGGATCATCATCAGCACCGCGTGCGGCAGGCTCCGCCCCGCCAGGTGCAGCAGCTCCAGGACCTCGTCGAAGTTCGCCGAGTCGGAGGCGCCCGGGGTGCAGACCGGGAAGACCCGGCGGATGTTGCCGGGCAGGTTCGGGCTGCGCAGCAGCGCCTCGCGGGCCTGCATCCAGTTCCGGTTGCCGCGGATCGTGTTGATCTCGCCGTTGTGCGCGATGAACCGGTAGGGGTGGGCCAGCGGCCAGGACGGGAACGTGTTCGTCGAGAAGCGCGAGTGCACCAGGGCGATGGCGCTCTCGACCCGCTCGTCGGTCAGCTCCGGGTAGTACGCCGGAAGCTGGTCCGGGGTGAGCATGCCCTTCCAGACCATGGTCCGCCCGGACAGCGACGGGAAGTACGCCGGCACCCCCCGCTCGGCGGTCTCCCGCTCGGCCTGCTTGCGCACGCAGAACGCCACCCGGTCCAGGTCCAGCCCGGCCAGCGGGGAGCCGGCCGGGCCGGCCGGCGAGTCGGTCAGCCGGTGCGCGGCGAGGAACAGCTGCCGGACCCGGGGCATCGCCGCCAGCGCGGTCTCGCCGAGGCCGCTCGGGTCGGTGGGCACGTCCCGCCAGCCGAGCACGTCGGCCCCCTCGACCAGGGCGTACTTCTCCACCACCCGACGGGCCAGCGCCTCACCGGCGTCGTCGTCGGGGAGGAAGACCAGGCCGGTCGCGTACTGGCCGGCGGGCGGCAGCGGGAAGTCGACGACCGCGCGCAGGAACGCGTCCGGCACCTGGATCATGATCCCGGCGCCGTCACCGGTGTTGTGCTCCGCGCCCCGGGCGCCCCGGTGGTCCAGCCGGCAGAGCGCGCCGAGACCGTTGGCGACGACCTCGTGCGACCGGCGTCCGTGCAGGTCGGCCACGAAGGCCACACCGCACGCGTCGTGCTCCTGCGCGGGGTCGTAGAGCCCCGTGGCGGGCGGGGCCGACTGCGGGCTGAGAGGGTACGGAAAGGCCACCGGGCCTCCTGTCGTCACTCAGGTTGGATCATGGTCGGGACGACGTCGGCCCTCGTGGGTTTATTGAGTCTACGTTAGGGCGCACGGCGCAAGGCCAGTTCGGATTGATCACACTTCCACAATCTGGGACATGTAGTCTCGCGCGGTGGATGTCCTACGCGCTGAGCTGTTCGACCGCTTGGAGAGTTTCTACGACGCGGTGCCCCGCGACGGCGCCCGCACCGAGGAGTACGGCGCGCTGGTCCTCTTCGTCCGGGACGGCGCCGGCTGGCCGTTCTACGCCCGCCCCCGGCTCGACGCCACGAAGCCGCCGTCGCTGGCCGACGTCACCGCCGTCCGGGCCCGCCAGCGGGAGCTGGGGCTGCCCGAGGCGTTCGAGTGGGTGCACGAGGTCACCCCGGACCTGCTCGCCGTCGCCCGCTCGGCGGGGCTGACCGTGCTGGAGGCGCCGTTGATGGTGCTCGACCCGGTCGACCCGCCGGACCCGGCGACGCTCAGCGACGTACCGGTGCGGGTCCTCGACCCGGCCTCCTCCGGCTTCGCCGCCGACGTCGCGATCCGGCGGGCCGTCGCGGCGGTCGGCTTCTCCCACGGCGGCACCGTCCGGGGCGACGCCGGGCCGGCCGAGCGGGACGCGACCGTGGCCCGCCTGGACGTGGCCGCGCTCGAGGAGGAGGCGGTCCGGGTCGCGGACGGCCGCCGGATCTCGGTGCTCGCGGAGAGCGCCGGCCAGGGGCCGCTGGCCAGCGGGATGGCGATGCGGGTCGGCGCGTCGCCGACGATCGCCGGGGTGGCCACCCTGCCGATCGCCCGCCGCCGCGGCCTCGGCGCCGCGGTCACCGCCGCCCTGGCCCGCGAGCTGCGCGCCGCCGGCACCGACCTGATCTTCCTCTCCGCCGGCAGCGAGGAGATCGCCCGCGTCTACCTGCGGGTCGGCTTCCGCCGGGTCGGCACGGCCTGCATCGCCGAACCGGCCGCCCTCATCGGCTGACCGGGCGGCACCCGGCCACCCGCGGCGGAACGTCGGGGGTCAGGCGGGCGGGTGCCACTGGGCGGCGGCGGAGGCGGCGGTGTTGCGCAGCCGGGGGCTGATCGTGCCTAGGGCGGCGTCGCGGGCGCGCAGGGCCAGCCGGCCCCGGGTCTGCAGCACCGCGGACATCCGGCGGGTCTGCCGGACCATGG
>NZ_JAEVHJ010000364.1:0-6341 GCF_016802855.1 Micromonospora sp. ATA51
ACCGCCGGGGTGCCCCCACCCACGGGACGGTCCACCCCAAACCGGACAGCACCCGCGCGGGCGGGCGGGAGGCGCGCGTGGGGGCGGCCTGGCCTCTTCCGGGCGACCCGGACACCAGGGACATCCGCCCCCAACGTTCCGCCGCCCGCGTCGAGCTACGGACGGTCACCCTGGCCGGCCGGCCAACCATCCCATCCGCCCCTTTGCTCTGCTTCACCACAGGCAACAGGCACGGCCGGTAACTGTTGCCTCCGCTGAAGCAGACAAAGGCGAGCAGGAACAACCCTGCTCGGGGCGGCCGAGTCGAAGATGCCTGGTCAGGAGCTTCCGACGAACCGGGGTGGCGTCCCCAACGGGACCGCTCACTAGCTCTGCGGTGTCTTGGTGCCCTCGTCCAGGGCGGCCTGGATCGCCTCGGCCGTCCGCTTCCCCACCCCGGGCACCTCGGTGATCTCTTCGACGGTGGCGGCGGAGAGCCGCTTGAGCGAGCCGAAGTGCCGCAGCAGCGCCTTGCGCCGGATGTCGCCGAGCCCGGGGATGTTGTCCAGCGCCGACTCGGTCATCCGCTTCGAGCGCCGCTGCCGGTGGAAGGTGATGGCGAAGCGGTGCGCCTCGTCGCGGACCCGCTGCAGCAGGTAGAGCCCCTCCGAGGTGCGCGGCAGGATGACCGGGAACTCGTCGTCGGGCAGCCAGACCTCCTCCAGCCGCTTGGCCAGCCCGCACAGCGCCACGTCGTCGATGCCCAGCTCGGCGAGGGCCTGCGCGGCGGCGGCGACCTGCGGCGCGCCGCCGTCGACCACCACCAGTTGGGGCGGGTACGCGAACCGGCGCGGCCGGCCGGTGGTCGGGTCGATGCCGGGCCGGTCCGGGTCACCGGCGGTCTCCTCGCCGATCTCCCCCGTCTCGGCACGGGCGTCCAGGTAGCGGGCGAACCGCCGGCGCAGCACCTCGGACATGGCGGAGAGGTCGTCGGTGGCGCCCCGGACGATGAACCGCCGGTATTCGCTCTTGCGGGGCAGCCCGTCCTCGAAGACGACCATGCTGGCCACCACGTCCGTGCCCTGGATCTGGGAGACGTCGAAGCACTCGATGCGCAGCGGCGACGTCCGCATGCCTAGCGCGTCGGTGATCTCGTCGAGCGCCTTGCTACGGGTGGTCAGGTCACCGGCCCGCCTGAGCTTGTGCCGGGCGAGGGCGTCCTTGGCGTTGCGCTCCACGGTCTCCATCAGCGACTTCTTGTCGCCGCGCTGCGGCACCCGCAGCGACACCCGGCTGCCCCGATGGGTGGAGAGCCAGTCGGCGAGCGCGTCGGCGTCGGCGGGCAGCTCGGGCACGAGCAGCTCGCGGGGCACATCGGTCTCGCCCTGCTCCCCGCCGTAGACCTGGGTGCAGAAGTGGTGCACCAGGTCGCCGGTGCTCAGGTCCTCGGTCTTCTCCACCACCCAGCCGCGCTGGCCGCGGACCCGGCCGTCGCGGACGTGGAAGACCTGGACGGCGGCTTCGAGCGGATCGTCGGCGAAGGCCACCACGTCGGCGTCGGTGCCGTCGCCGAGCACCACCGTCTGCTTCTCCATCGCCCGCCGCAGGGCGGCGACGTCGTCGCGGAGCCGGGCGGCCCGCTCGAACTCCAGTTGCTCGCTGGCCTCGGTCATCTGCCGCTCGAGCCGGCGGACCATGGTATCGGTGCGGCCGGCCATGAAGTCGCAGAACGCGTTGACGATGTCCCGGTGCTGCTCGGCGGAGACGCTGCCGACGCACGGCGCGGAGCACTTGCCGATGTAACCCAGCAGGCAGGGCCGCCCGACCTGGCCGGCCCGCTTGAACACGCCGGACGAGCAGGTCCGCGCGGGGAAGACCCGGAGCAGCAGGTCGAGCGTCTCGCGAATCGCCCAGGCGTGCGAGTACGGCCCGAAGTAGCGCACCCCCTTGCGCTTGGCGCCCCGCATCACCTGGAGCCGCGGGTACTCCTCGTCGAGGGTGACGGCCAGGTACGGATACGACTTGTCGTCGCGGTAGCGGACGTTGAACCGCGGATCGTACTGCTTGATCCAGGTGTATTCGAGCTGGAGCGCCTCGACCTCGGTGCCGACGGTGACCCAGTCGACGGACTCGGCCGTGGTGACCATCTGCTGGGTGCGCTGGTGCAGGCCCCACAGGTCGGCGAAGTAGGAGTTGAGCCGGCTGCGCAGGTTCTTCGCCTTGCCGACGTAGATGACCCGGCCGGTGCCGTCCCGGAAGCGGTAGACCCCTGGCGACTCCGGAATGGTGCCGGGCGCGGGACGGTAGGTCGAGGGGTCAGCCACGCCGACAAGCCTAGTCCGCACCCCCGACACCCGGCCCCGCCGCCACAGGCGGCCCACCCACTGCCATCCGGCGACGCGGATCAGGGTGTCGGGGGGCGGTCGGGAAGATCGGAGACCCTCGCCGAGCCGGTGGTGACGCGAAGGAAAGGGTCAGGCGAGGGCGATCTGGTCGCCGTCGACCTTGATGTTCTTGGCCGCCAGCGGGCGGGTGGCGGGGCCCTGCTTCACCGAGCCGTCGGTGATCGAGAACCTGCTGCCGTGGCAGGTGCAGTTGATGGTGCCGCCGTCGACGTTCGACACCGGGCAGCCCTGGTGGGTGCAGATCGGGTCGAAGCCCTTGAACGTTCCCGGCTCGGGCTGGGTGATCACCACGCCCTTGCTGGCGTACACCGCGCCGCCCCCGACCGGGATGTCCGTGGTCCGGGCCAGCGGGCCGGAGGTGTCCCGGTTGCCGCCCTCGGCGTCGCCGGCGCCGGTCGCGCCCGGGCCGCCGCTGGTCGGGGCGGAGGTCCCGTCGCCGGAGTCGTCGTCGCTGCCGCAGGCGGCCAGCGCGACCGACACCCCGACCGCGCCGGCGCCCGCGAGAAGGGCCCGGCGCGTCTGCGTACCGGGCCCGGTCAGCACCTGATCGTCACTCATATCCGCCCTTTCTCTCGGCTGCCGCCCCCGTCGTGATCCGCGGCCACGTTTCTGGAACACGGATCACTGTGCCGCACGGTTCATACTGGCGCGTCACGAAATGGATATCGGAACGGGCGGGCCGGTTTCCCGACCCGCCCGCGTCGTACCGTCGGCTCAGCGCGCCCCGGCCGTGACCTTGCGGGTACGCGACTTGGTCGCCGCGCCGTTGGCCTTCGCCGCCCGCGACGTGGCCGCCCTGGCGCCCTTGGGCTCGCCGTCGAGCTTGAGCACCTGGCGCAGGAACTGGCCGGTGTGGCTCTCGGTCACCTCGGCGACCTCCTCCGGGGTGCCGGTGGCGAGCACCGTGCCGCCCCGGTGGCCGCCCTCGGGGCCCATGTCGATGAGCCAGTCGGCGGTCTTGATCACGTCGAGGTTGTGCTCGATGGTGATCACCGTGTTGCCCTTGTCGACCAGGCCCTCGAGCACCATCAGCAGCTTGCGGATGTCCTCGAAGTGCAGGCCGGTGGTCGGCTCGTCGAGCACGTAGACCGTCCGACCCGTGGAGCGCTTCTGCAGCTCGGAGGCGAGCTTGACCCGCTGCGCCTCACCGCCGGACAGCGTCGGCGCGGGCTGGCCGAGCCGGACGTAGCCGAGGCCCACGTCGACCAGTGTCTTCAGGTGCCGGTGGATGGCCGGGATGGCGGAGAAGAACTCGGCCGCCTCCTCGATCGGCATCTCCAGCACGTCGGAGACGGTCTTGCCCTTGTAGTGCACCTCCAGGGTCTCCCGGTTGTACCGGGCGCCCTTGCACACCTCGCAGGGGACGTAGACGTCCGGGAGGAAGTTCATCTCGATCTTGATGGTGCCGTCGCCGGAGCACGCCTCGCAGCGGCCACCCTTGACGTTGAACGAGAACCGGCCCGGGCCGTACCCCCGGACCTTCGCCTCGGTGGTCTCGGCGAAGAGCTTGCGGACGTGGTCCCAGACCCCGGTGTAGGTGGCCGGGTTGGACCGCGGCGTCCGGCCGATCGGCGACTGGTCGACGCCGACGACCTTGTCCACGTGCTCCAGGCCGGTGACCCGGGTGTGCCGCCCGGGGACCAGCCGGGCGCCGTTGATCTGGTTGGCCAGCACCGCGTACAGGATGTCGTTGACCAGCGTCGACTTGCCGGAGCCGCTGACCCCGGTGACCGCGATGAGCTGGCCGAGCGGGAACGACACGGTGAGGTTGCGCAGGTTGTGCTCCCGCGCCCCGTGCACCACCAGCTCCCGGCCGGGGGTCTGCGGCCGCCGCTGCCGCGGCGTCGGGATCGACTTGCGCCCCGACAGGTACGCCCCGGTGACCGACTCCTGGTTTTCCAGCAGCGCCGGCACCGAGCCGCTGTGCACGATCTCGCCGCCGTGCTCGCCGGCGCCCGGGCCGATGTCGACGATCCAGTCGGCGACCCGGATGGTGTCCTCGTCGTGCTCGACCACGATCAGCGTGTTGCCCAGCCCGCGCAGCCGGATCAGCGTCTCGATCAGCCGGTGATTGTCCCGCTGGTGCAGGCCGATCGACGGCTCGTCCAGCACGTAGAGCACGCCGACCAGGCCGGAGCCGATCTGGGTGGCGAGCCGGATGCGCTGCGCCTCACCGCCGGAGAGGGTGCCGGCCGCACGGTCCAGGGAGAGGTAGTCCAGGCCGACGTCGAGCAGGAACTTCAGCCGGGCGTTGATCTCCTTGAGCACCCGCTCGGCGATCATCTTCTGCCGGTCGGTCAGCTCGATGCCGGCGAGCAGCTCGGCCGCGTCCCCCACCGACAGGTTGCAGACCTCGGCGATGCTCCGGCCGGCCAGGGTGACCGCGAGCACCTCCGGCTTGAGCCGGGTGCCGCCGCAGGCCGCGCAGGGCACGTCCCGCATGTAGCCCTCGTACTTGTCCCGCGACCACTCCGACTCGGTGTCGGTGTGCCGGCGCTCGATCCACTGCACCACGCCCTCGAACCCGGTGTAGTAGGAGCGCTCGCGGCCGTACTTGTTGCGGTAGCGCACGTGCACCTGGTCGTCGGAGCCGTGCAGGATCGTCTTCTGCGCCCGCGACGGCAGCGCCCGCCAGGGCGTGTCGATGTCGAAGTGCTGGCTCTCGCCGAGCGCCTCCAGCAGGCGGAGGAAGTATTCCAGGTTGTGCCCGGTGGCCCAGGGCTGGATGGCGCCCTCGCGCAGGGTGCGCTCCGGGTCGGGGACGACCAGCTCCGCGTCGACCTCCTTCTTGGTGCCCAGGCCGGTGCACTCCGGGCAGGCGCCGTACGGCGCGTTGAAGGAGAAGACCCGGGGCTCCAGGTCCTCGATCGCCAGGGGGTGGTCGTTAGGGCAGGCCAGGTGCTCGGAGTAGCGGCGCTCCCGGTCCGCGTCGTCCTCGGGCAGGTCGACGAAGTCCAGCAGCACCAGGCCGCCGGAGAGGCCGAGCGCCGCCTCCACCGAGTCGGTCAGCCGCTGCTTGGCGCTCGCCTTCACGCTGAGCCGGTCGATCACCACCTCGATGGTGTGCTTCTCCTGCTTCTTGAGCTTCGGCGGCTCGGTCAGCGGGTGCACCACGCCGTCGACCCGGGCCCGGGCGTAGCCCTTGGCCTGGAGCTCGGCGAAGAGGTCGACGTACTCGCCCTTGCGGCCGCGGACCACCGGCGCGAGCACCATGAACCGGGTGCCCTCGTCCATCGCGAGGACCCGGTCGACGATCTGCTGCGGGCTCTGCTTGGAGATCCGCTCGCCGCAGACCGGGCAGTGCGGCTCACCGATGCGGGCGAAGAGCAGGCGCAGGTAGTCGTAGACCTCGGTGATGGTGCCGACGGTCGAGCGCGGGTTGCGCGAGGTGGACTTCTGGTCGATGGAGACCGCGGGGCTGAGGCCCTCGATGAAGTCGACGTCGGGCTTGTCCATCTGGCCGAGGAACTGCCGGGCGTACGACGACAGCGACTCGACGTAGCGGCGCTGGCCCTCGGCGAAGATGGTGTCGAAGGCCAGGCTCGACTTGCCCGACCCGGAGAGCCCGGTGAAGACGATCAGGGCGTCCCGGGGCAGGTCGAGACTGACGTCACGCAGGTTGTGCTCGCGCGCGCCACGGATGATCAGTCGATCGGCCACGGTCCGTGTACTCCCGGGAGAAGAAGGTGGGGCGGATCTGTCCGCTCCGAGCGGAGTCTGAGCGGTTTGCGGGCGCAGAAGAGACGCCTCGGCAACTTTAGCCCCGAGGTACGACAACTTTCCGCGCCCGCACATTCCCCCAGCTCAGGTGCCGGTCACACCGGCCCGATCCGGGCCGGCGTGCGCCGTCGACCGGTTCAGAATCCGCCCGGCGACGGAGGCGGCACCGGACGCCCCGTCCGTCGCCGGCCGCCGCGCCGGCCGCCGCGACCTCGGCGTCCTGGTCGCGTTCAACGA
>NZ_JAEVHJ010000365.1:0-6266 GCF_016802855.1 Micromonospora sp. ATA51
CGAAGGGGTTGATGTCGATGCCGTGGACGGCGTCGAGGGCCAGGCGTACCCGCTCGTGGGGGTCCCGGTTGGGGGCGTGATGCTCCCACTCCTTGAGGAGACGGTGGAAGGCGCCGAGTACGAAGTGGCCCGATCCGCAGGTCGGGTCGATCATCTTGACCACGTCGTGGCCGAACTCGGCGATCGCCGGGGTCAGCGTCAGGTCGAGGATGAACTCCTCGACGAACTGCGGCGTCTGCAGCAGGGCGTAGGTCTTCCGGGCCGCCTCCGAAAGGTCCTGGTAGAGGTCGCCGAGAAAGCGGGTGTCCCACTCCGGGTCGGTGAAGTCGTGCACCAGGCCGCCGGTCTCGCCGCGCCGGCGCCAGAAGCCGATCAGGTCCTTGGCCGCGTCGTGCGACAGCGGGACCTGGAAGAGCGGGTTGTGCCGCCGGTCGAACAGTGACTTGCCGGCCTGGGTGCTGGCGATGGCGTCGAATCCCTGCTCCAGCCAGCCACGCAGCGTCTCCTCGGGCCGGTCACGGAAGAACTGCGCCTCAGCCTCCTCGGCCAGCACCAGCCGGTCCCCCGGCCCGGCGAGGTAAGGCTCGGCCAGCAGCCCGTTGTCCTCGCAATAGCGCACGAACACGGTGCCCAGCACCGAGGCGACGGCGACCTGGGTGACCCGCTCGTCCCGCCACGCCGCCCAAGTGGCGGCGGTACGCCCGACCTTGAACGCGTGGTCGTACTCACCACGCAGTCGGAGGCGCACCTCCTCGACCGATTCGGCCTGCTCCCGCAGGTCCTTTTCAAGGTTCTTGACCTGCTTCTGCAGGTCACTCAAGAGCAGCTTCCGGTCGATCACGCGACGACTCTAGTCGTCCCGTCGGCGGGACGGACCTACCCGTTAGGGCCGAGACTGTGGCGAACCCGCAGCTACAGCAACTTGTGGCGACGCGCGAAGTCGGGGAACTGCGCTCCCGTGCAAGGCAACCTGGCACCCGTGGAGCGCAGAGCGTCGATGAGATTTCCCGTGCTCACCGCGGTCTGCTTCCCGTCGCGGCAGGCCCGGGCCAGCAGCCAGATCGTTCCGTGCACTTCCGCCTCATGAGCACGAGCCACCCGCGTGGCTTCCCGGTCGTCAGTGATGGCGATGCCGCCGCGCAGCTCCGCAGCGGCAATGACTGATGCCTCTCCGAGGTCACGGTCGCCTGCTCCGATCCGGGTGGCCCACTTCGTGAAGCATCTGATCTCGTTGAGGGTGTCCAGTTGAGCAACGCTGAGCCAGTCCACCTCGCAGGTCGCGGCCAGAGCGGGATAGGCCGCAGCTCCTGCACGCAGCTCTTCGATCACGACCCTGGTCGTCCAGCACTCTGCATCGACGAGCAGGTGCTGGAGCACATCAAGTCGGTCCGCCAGGGTGAAGTGGCTGAGACACATGGTGTCGAGCACCAGCACCCGAGCCGCTGTCGACGGCAGGCTCACGGCTCGATCTCCAGCTCGCCGCTCTCGGGCAGGTCCGACTCGGCGATCTGTCCGTGCATCAGTTCGACCGCTCGCACCCGGGTGATCCAGCCACCTCGCCATGCCTCCATCACGGCATGGGCGTAGCTCGGAGGCACTCGTACCGAGAAGAGATCCGGTTGGGGAGCCCACCCCAGCGCTTCCATGAATTCAGCATGCGTCGGGCGAGACTGGCTCCAGGCGGCACGCGTCGCGGTGTCGATCAGCCTTGACCGGACGGCCTGCCGAAGCGCCAGTGACCACGACACCCGGTATCGGGCGGCAACCTCCACCAACCGGTCGCGGGTCAGGCCGCCGGGTACCTCCTGCTGCCCGCCCAGCACCGATACGGGCAACAGCAACTCCGCGGCGAACGCGTCGATAGCGGCCTCCCGATCAGCTCGGGATGCGTGCACGCCAAGATCGCTCGAATACTCATCACCGATGACGAGATGGCCCAGCTCATGTGCCGCGGTCGCGCGCCGCCGACCCGGATCTCCGGTGGTGCTGACCACTGCCGCCGCGACGTCACCGTCAACCAGCGACGCTCCATCCCCAGGCACATCGGTAACGAGGATGAACTGTCCCGCGCGCTCGCACACCTCTACTACGCTGTCGATCGGTCCGTCCCCGAGGCCGAGCTGCTGGCGCACCCAAAGCGCCGCCTCTCTGGCCTGCGCCTCAGACGCCACGGCGCCGGGATATCGAAGCACCGGTCGGCTCCGCAGCACGCCATGACTGATCAGCTGTCGTAGCTCGCGCAACCACTCGGTAAGCGCGATCTCCAGCCGCTGCGATGATCGCGCCACCTGGGAGTCGCTGTCCTCGGTGATCTGAGCGGACCGGCGGGAGAGCACCTCCGGCTTGGGCTCGATGAGGTAATCCATCGAGACGCCGAGTGCCGACGACAACTTGAGCAGCTCAAAGGCGTCGAGACGCCGAGTGCCTGCCTCCACCTTGGCGAGCATCGTGCGGTCGAGGCCCACGGCGCGAGCCAGCTCGTTCTGGGACATCCCCATCGACAGGCGCACCTGACGCACCTGCTCGCCGACCGCACTCCACTCCCGGTCATCAACCATGGTGCGATAATCGCACACATCGGCGGCCGAATGGGTCAACGCAAGGAACGTCAGGGTTCACGCATCCACGTCTTCGGATCAGTGATGAAGATGCCCTTGCCCTGCTGCCGCCGGATCACCCGCAGCGCTTCCAGCCGGACATAGACCATCTGGATGGTCGATGAGCTGACCCCGAAGCGGTCAGACATGTCAGCGATAGAGGGCAACTTGTCCCCTGGCTGGACCTTTCCGCTGCGCAGGTCACTGATGATCTCGTCCGAGATCCGGATGTAGTCCGGTGTCTGTGGCATGGCACTCCTCGCGTGGCACGCCAATTTGATCACGACACGCACTGGCCAGACAACCGAGCGTTGCCTTCCGCTACTTAGGCATATATGGTTGATCGCGAGTCGCACCTCGCGTGGCAACGAGTTCGGCTCATCCCCCTGGTCGGGGCGGGTGCGCGTGCCCGTCCCGACCCACCGGACTGCTCCGCTGTCGTACCGCTGATCTGAGCTGCGGCGGCGGAGCGGGCGGGCCGTCCGCGGCCGGCATGCGGACGGCCCGCCCTTCCAGACGCACCGAAAGGACCTACCCCGCTCCCGCCTGCCCAGGAAAGGACCGCCGTGGCCCAGATGTATCGAGGCGGCCAGCTCTACGGGACCGGTCACCCGGCCCGGTTGACGCCGCACGAGGTGCGGACCCGCACGTTCGACCCGCGTCGGCGCGGCACCGACCCCGATCAGGTACGCGAGTTCCAGGCCCAGGTGGCCGACGAGCTGAACGACCTCCACCAGGAGGTACGGATGCTCAGCCAGGAGAACGACCGGCTCAAGCGGGCGCTGCGCGACTGGCAGACCATGCACGCCCGGGAGTGCCGGCCGCCGCAGGAGTACCACACCAACGAGGGCCGCTGGTAGCCGTGCGCCCCTCCCCCGGTGACCTGCTGATTATCGACGGCCGGGCCTCGGTGCAGTTCGCCGGGGACCGCGCCCTGACGCTCCGCGTCGTGTCGGTCTGCGACCGGCCGACGTACTCCGGTTGGGTCTGGCTGACCGGCTACGTCATCAATCGCGCCGGCCGGGCAACCGCCAAGCGCGAGGTCTACGTCCAACTCTCCGGCCTCCGCCCCGCCACCAGCACCTCGACCCCGAAACGCTCAAGTGCTGCCCGCCCCTATGATTCGCGAAATGACCAAGGTGACGGCAGAGCAGCTCGCAACCGCTCGGGGCTGCGTGCTCGGGCTGATGCTCGGTGACGCGATCGGCGCGACGGGCGGCAACGTGCCGGCGTCCGGGCCGCTCTTGGCGACCAGCGCCGGACAGCTCGCCTGCTTCACCATCGACGGCCTGATCCGCGCCCACATCCGGGGCATGCACAAGGGGATCTCGTCTCCGCCCATTGTTGTCTGGCGGTCATACACCCGCTGGGCTGCCATCCAGGGCATCCCTGGGTTGAAAGTGTGGGACGAGGCGGATTGGCCGAACGGCTGGCTGACGAAGGTGCCGGCGTTGGCGGAGCGGCGCGGCTCAGCGCCGGCAACGGTCGCGACGTTGCAGGGCCAGACCATGGGCTCCATCGACAAGCCGGCCGGCAAGAGCATCGGGGCGCACGCTCTCACCCGTACCCTGCCGGTCGCCCTGGGCCGTCCGCTGGACCCCGCGGCCATCGCCGCACTCACCCACGGCGGAGAAGCGTTAGCCGCTGCCAGGCTCGGCGTGGAAATCGTTCGCCTGGTGGCTTCGGGTGAGCACCTCGATGCCGCCGTTGACCGGGTGCTTCCGGCGGACGAGGAACGATCAGAGGGGGCGGTACGGTCGCTGGCTCTGGCACTGGCCGCCGCCCGGTCACGGCCCGGCCAGCGATCCGAGCTGGCTCGCCTCGCGCCCGACGCGAAGGCGGCGTCGGCACTGGCCGGTGGGCTCTACGTGGCCCTGTCCTTCCCCGATCGGAAGTCGATCCGCGACGCGCTCTTGTTCGCTGCCTCGGCCAACGACGGCGGTCATGTGGCGACGGTGGCTGGCACCCTGCTGGGTACGACGCACGGGCCCGACGCGCTTCCGGTCGACTGGCTGTCCCGGCTGGAGTTGGCCTGGCCGGCCGACACCCTGGCCCGCGACTTCGTCACCGAAATCGAGGACAGCCCGTCCGGAGGCGACTACGTCCCGGCAACCGACCCACACTGGTGGAGCCGCTACCCCGGCGGCTGATGGTCGATGACCCCTGGTCTACGTTGCGGCTGAACGACGTTGCTGGTCGCCATGCCTCGGCTCGTCACCACCTGGTGCGCGGCCTTGATCGTCGGAACGACCGTTCCGAGCAGGTACGGCGCGCTGGTCAGCCGCCCCCAGTGGTCGGTCAACCTCATGGCCGACGGATGAGTGAATGCGGCGACGAGCGTATCGACGCCCGCGATTCGCGCCTGCTCAAGGTGCGGTGCAATCTGACGACGGCGACTCATGAGCGCCGTGAGCGCCTTGTAGACCTCGACACCCTGAACGATGCACAAGGTCGGCTCGAGGATCGTGATCGTCGCTGCCATGTGAGGGGCGCAGTTCCGGCTCATCGTCGCGTTACCCAGCGACTTGGTCGTGCCGTTGACAACGGCGGAGCACAGCCGCATGTTGGCCATGGCATAGGCATCGAAGAGGTGTACCAGGAAGCGGGCGCCTTCCAGACGTAGGTGTTCGCCGTCCCGATCGGCCCCGGGGTCACGCCCGACGGCGAGCCGCAAGGCGCTGGTGACACCGCGCATATGAGGGTTCCGCGCGGTGAACGCCAGGCTGGCGGACTGCATCACCTCGGCGTGGCGCTCCTTGAGCGTCACGCCCTCTCGTGCCCGCCCGGTCTCCATGGCGATGACCAGGGTGCGCGTCGGCAGCCCGTTGATCATCAGGTCGAAGTGGTGACCGACGTGCGACAGCTGCCCCGCGGCGAACGCAGCGTCCGGTTGGGAAGCCGCGTGGCGGCCGCCCAGGACACTCTGCCGGCAGCTGCCGAGCCTCGGGCAGACGCACTGTCCGGATGGTCCCAAGACATGCTCAGCCATGTACTGACCGAGCTTGTCGATCCGTCTGGCGGTGGCGACGGTATCGCTAGCGATGGTCACGTCGACGGTTGCTCCGGTAAGGCCGGGGTGAGGGCCGGATCGCTGGAGGCTCCCGCTCTGGGACTGGGCGGGTTTTCGCTAGGGACATCGCTCACCGCTCCGACGAGCGTATCGCGAAGGAGTGCGGTCTCCTTCTCGCTCGGCGGCCTGGCCGAACCGGCATGCCATTCGACGACCAACCGCTGCCCCGAGGGCAGCGAGTACATCCGCACCGCCCGGCTGGGCACCACTGACTCGTAGTCCGTGCCGCCAAATCCCAGCTTGCCCGCCTCCCGTAGCCCGAGCGCCTGGGCGACGTCATCCCACGGTCGGCCGAACGCGAACACGTCCTGCACCGGCAGCTCTGCGATCGGCTGCCACACGAACTCCTCGATGACCTCTGGCGGCGGCTCCAGCGGAGCCCTGATGGACTTCGAATGCCACGGGTAGCACTCGAAGATCAACAGGTCACGGTGATCGGCGCTTGGCTCCTGGAGCCACCGGCGGGTGAACTCAAGGCGATCCTGGTAGTACTGGTTGCGGCCCATCTCATGGGGCAGGGTCCAGGGTGGCCGGTTGTACGGGCATGTCGTGGCCCATCTGCTGTACGAGAAGTTCTTCTTGATCTCCTTTGCGAAGAT
>NZ_JAEVHJ010000366.1:0-6257 GCF_016802855.1 Micromonospora sp. ATA51
GCCCCGGCCCCCCCGTACGCCCACCTCCGGGGCGAGGCCGCAGCAGTCCACGCCGGACGTCGACGGGCCGGTGGGACAACCGCCCGCGATGGCCGCCGGAGCGTCTCGGGCGATCACCGACGACGGCATCAACCGGCCGCTGGCGGTTTCCGCGGTGCTGGCGGTGGCGAGCATCGTCGGCGCGCAGATGGGCGCGGTGCTCGGCCTGCGACGGCGGCCGGTCGTCCGGGTCGCCGGGCGGGCGCTGTCCAACGGCCGGCACCGCAGGGACTGACCGGCACCCGCGAACCCCACCGCCCCGGCGACCGGTGGCGGTCGGCGGCCTGTCGATGGTCCGGCGGTCCGGCGGTCGGCGGCGGTCCGGCGATTGGCGGCGGTCGTCGCTTCGGGGTCCGCCACCCTCACAGTCAGGGCAGGCGGGTCTCCAGGACGCCGTTGACCACCCGAGTCGGCAGGATCTGCTGGTCGTTCGCGGACGGCCCGTGCACGACCTCGCCGCCGTTGAGCCGGAACGTGCTGCCGTGCCACGGGCAGACCACGCAGTCGTGGCCGTCGATTTCCTGCACCTCGCCCTGGCCGAGCGGGCCGCTCTGGTGCGGACAGCGTTCCAGCATCACGGTGACCTCGTCACCGTGCCGGTAGAGGATCACCGAGACGTCGTCCACCTCGCGGGTGACCAGCTGCCGCTGCGGCAGCGTGGCCATGTCCGCCAGGGAGTGCCAGCCGTCGCTGATCCGGTGCAGCTCGGAGACGCTCTGGGTGGTCTGCGCCCCCTGCTTGTACGCCAGGTGCCCGCCCAGGTACGCCCCCGTGCTCGCGGCGGAGAGCCCCAGGTAGGCCAGCGCCCGGCCCAGCCCGTGCCGACCGTTCAGCCGGGCGGCCAGTGAGCCGGTGTAGAGGGCCAGCCCGATGGTGTTGGAGGCGGCGTGCGCCAGCCCGATCCGGCGCTGGTCGCGGGTGAGGCTGGCCCAGTCGTTGAGCCCGGCCACCGCGGCCGGCAGTGCGCTGACCGTACCGACACCGACCAGCGCGGTGGCGGCCCGGCGCTGCCCGGGCATCAGGTCGACCACGGCGGCGGAGATCCAGGCGCCGACCGGCACCTGCACCATCGCCGGGTGCAGCGGATGCCCGAGCCAGACGCCGTGCAGCGCGTCGCGAACCCGCTGTGGACGCAGGATGGTCTGGACCGCGCGCTGCAACCGGTCGCCCACCCGGTCCAGCGCGGAGGCCTGTTCGAGTTTCGTTATCAGTTCACGCACTCGGTCCGACTTCCCCGCAGGAGCGGCCCCAAACCGGGCGGCGACGACGAATCACCCCTCCGATACCCGGACCACCCGACGCCCACCCGCGCGTCCTCAAGATCACGCTCGACCGGAGACAGCGCGATTTTGAGGGCGGCGGCGGGGCGGGCGTCAGGCGGACCAGCGGTCGGCGTGCAGCGCGGCGGCGAGCGGGCGACCGGCGCGCCAGCCGTGGCGGACCAGGTCGGGAACGGTCTCGAGGTGGGCGACCGGGCCGAGGCAGAGCCAGGCGACCGGACGGACGCCGGCCGGGATGCCCAACAGTTCGGCCAGGAACGGCTCCCGGTAGAAGGAGACCCAGCCGACGCCGAGCCCCTCGGCGGTGGCGGCCAGCCAGAGGTTCTGGATGGCCAGGCAGACCGAATAGAGCCCGGCGTCGGCGATGGCGTGCCGGCCGAGCACGGCCGGACCACCGCGCGCGGGGTCGTACGTGACGACGACCGAGAGCGTTGACTCCAGCACCCCGTCGATCTTGATCCGGGCGAACCGCTCGGCGGCCGAACCGTCCAGGGTGGCGGCGAAGGTGTCCCGCTCGACCTGCACGTGACGGTGGAAGCGGCGGCGGGTCTCCGGGTCGCGTACCAGGATGAAGTCCCACGGCTGGGAGTGGCCGACGCTCGGCGCGGCGTGCGCCGCGGTGAGGATGCGGTCCAGCGAGTCGTCCGGCACCGGCGCCCCGGTGAACTCGGCGCGTACGTCCCGACGGCGGTGGATGACGTCGTACAGATCCAAGGCAGGCTCCCGCTGCGCTCGGCCCGGCCCGAAAGGGGCGGGCAGGCTGACGCGAGGCCGGTCTTCGGACTCCCGGATCGACGCCTGGCCGTCCGCCTTCCCAGCCGTACGGCCAGTGGCTGCGCGTGACGCGCGTGGACGGTGGCTCCCCGGTCACCGCGGCGGGCCCGTGCCGGATTTCCACCGGCTTCCCGATTCTCCCCGCTCGCGCGGGGCACCTCACATGATCGTGCCGCCGCCGATGCTAGCGCCCGCCCCGGCCGGCAGGACCGGCCCGGGGAGCGGGAAATCCGGTCGCGGCCGCACCGCCGGACCGCCATCGTGTTCCGGGTGTACGCGCATGCCTCCCGCCCCCTGCCGGTCCACCCGGCGCCCGGCTCACCGCGGCGCTCGGCGGCCCCGAGGCCGTACCGCCGCCGCTGCTGATGCTGCTCGGAATGGTCTCCACGCAGGTCGGCGCGGCAGTCGCCAAGCAGCTCTTCACGGCGACCAGCCCGGGGGGCACCACCACCCTGCGGCTCGGCCTTGGCGCACTGGTCCTGCTCGCGGCCAGCCGGCCGGGGCTGCGGCTGGGCTGGCGGGCGGCCGGGCTGGTCGGGGCGTTCGGGGTGGCCATGGCCGCGATGAACCTCGCCTTCTACGCCGCCCTGCAGCGGGTGCCGCTCGGGGTGGCGGTCACCGTCGGCTTCGCCGGTCCGCTGCTGGTGTCGCTGCTGGGCAGCCGCCGGTTCACCGACGTGCTCTGGGCAGCGCTGGCCGGCACGGGCGTGCTGCTGCTGGCCGGGCTCGGCGGGGTCAGGGTGGACGCCGTCGGCCTGCTGCTCTGCGCGCTGATCGCGGTCGGCTGGGCCGGGTACGTGCTGCTCGGCAAGGCGATGAGTGGACACGTCCCGGGCACCCGGGGGCTGGCGGCGGGGATGGCGGTGGGGGCGCTCTGCGTACTCCCCTTCGGGGTGGCGTCGGGCGGCGCGGAGCTGCTCGCCCCCGGGTCCTCGCGCTCGGGCTCGGGGTGGCGCTGCTGTCGTCGGTGCTGCCGTACTCAGCGGAGCTGGCCGCCCTGCGCCGGCTGCGGCCCGGGTCTTCGCGGTGCTGCTCAGCCTGGAACCGGCGGTGGCGGCGCTGGTCGGCGCACTGCTCCTGGGTGAGCTGCTGGCCTGGCCGCAACTGCTCGGGGTGGGCTGCGTGGTGGGCGCCGCCCTCGGCGCCACCCTGGCCCGTCGCACCTGACCCCCACCCCGGCCCGCCGCGCCCGGCGCAGTCACCGGGCGCGCGCCCAGGACAGGAATCGCTCGGCCAGATTCTCCGGCGCGGCGTGGCCGTTGAGCTGGGACAACTGCGCGCTCGCCTCGGCCATCAGGGTGCCCAGGTAGACCAGCAGCGCGATCCGGTCCTCGCGGTACTCGACCAGCAGGGACAGTCGGGCCGGCTGGCAGGGCCACTCCGCGCCACAGGCCCGGCACCGCCACAGCGGACGCATCGGCAGGTGCGGACGGGACGGGCGGCTCACCTCCCGCCGCCGTCGCGCCGCCATCCGCCGGCCCGCCAGCGCTGTGCCGGAGTCAGGTTGCCCGCTCGGCCCGGTTCGGTCGCCGGAAAGACCTGGGTGGGCCGGGTCGCCCAGCTCGGCCACTCGTTCAGCGGCGTCCGCTGCCGAGGTACCTGGATCGACCTCTCGGGCTGGTGTCGCCAGAACCGGAAACGCACGGATGGCTCCCTTCGAAGTGGTTCGAGGGGGCCGCCCCGACGTCGTTGGCGGGGCGGCCCCAGCGCTGACGCCGACCGCCGGGCTCCTCGCCTCCACCGGCCGCGCCGTCCTGCCCAACACGCTCCCTTCGGTGGTCGGACAGATACACCGCGTAGCTATATGGTCGGTGGATATTTGAGACGTCCGATGGAGGGACCGTGAACGACGCGCTGCGGGTGGCGCTCGGCGAGACCGGGCACACGACCGAATCGCTCGCCGAGCGAGTGGGCGTGGACCCGAAGACCGTGGGGCGGTGGCTCAGCGAGGGCCGCATCCCTCATCCCCGGCATCGGATCTCGGCGGCGAAGGTGCTGGGGCGGGACGTCGGGGACATCTGGCCGGACACTTCAAGACGTCGTGAGCCCGTTTGGTTCCGTCCCTGGCAGGAGATCGAGCGCGAGGCGGTGTCGCTGCGGTCTTTTGAATCCCTCGTTCTGCCGGGCCTACTGCAGACCGAGGCCTATGCCAGAGCTGTTCTCACCGGCGCCGGCACGCTGCCGAGGACCGACATCGACCGACACATCGCGTCTCGGCTCGCCCGCCAGGGCATCCTCCGACGAGAGGACCCGCCGCAGCTCACCGCCGTGATCGACGAGGGAGTTCTCCGCCGGCCCGTCGGTGGTCCGGAGACGATGCGCGAGCAACTCCACGCGCTGGTTGCCGCCTGCGCCGAACCGCACGTCCGGGTCCACGTCGTGCCGTCCTCGGTCGGCGCATACGCCGGCCTTAACGGTCCGTTCGTGATCGCGGCCTGCCCGGACCACCGACTCGCCGGCTACCTCGACAACCAGCTCCAGGGACAAGTGGTTAGCGACGTCGATGAGATCGCGGCGATAATGGCCGCGTGGGAGAACGTGCGCGGCGAGGCGTTGTCCCACTGGCAGTCGGTCGACCTCATCAGGGAAGTGGCGGAGACATGGAGCTGACGGGCGCCCGGTGGCGCAAGAGCAGCCGCAGCAGCGGCAACGGCGGCAACTGCGTCGAGGTCGCCGACAACCTCCCCGGCCTGGTCGCGGTCCGCGACTCGAAGAACCCGACCGGCCCGGCCCTCACCTTCACCCTGGCCGCCTGGCGGGCATTCGTCGCCGAGATGCGCGAGCGCTCCTGAGGCTGGCCGACACCCGCGATTCGTTCACGTCATCAGCTTCGTAGCGAACGCGGGCCTTGACCTGACCTGTTGAAGGGGCAGCACGGCGCGGCGGAAACCTGGCGTGCCGGCGTCGTCGGCGGGCATGCTGACCCGATGGGCGTACGCGTGGAGCACGACGGGCCGGTGACCACGGTGATCCTGGACCGGCCGGCGGCCCGGAACGCCGTCGACGGACCGACCGCCCGGGCCATGGCGGACGCGTTCCGCGCCTTCGAGGCGGACCCGGATGCGGCGGTCGCCGTGCTCTGGGGCGCCGGCGGCACGTTCTGCTCGGGCGCCGACCTGAAAGCCATCGGCACGCCGAGCGGCAACCGGGTCGAGCCGGAAGGTGACGGTCCGATGGGCCCCACCCGGATGCGCCTGTCCAAGCCGGTGCTCGCCGCGATCTCCGGGTACGCCGTGGCCGGCGGCTTGGAGCTGGCGCTCTGGTGCGACCTGCGGATCGCCGAGTCCGACGCGGTGCTCGGGGTCTTCTGCCGGCGCTGGGGCGTCCCGCTGATCGACGGTGGCACGGTACGGCTGCCCCGGCTGATCGGTGAGAGCCGGGCGATGGACCTGATCCTCACCGGCCGGCCGGTCCCCGCCGAGGAGGCGTACGCGATGGGCCTGGTGAACCGGCTGGTCGCGCCGGGTGACGCCCGGGCGGAGGCCGAGCGGCTGGCCGCCGAGATCGCCCGGCACCCGCAGACCTGCCTGCGCAACGACCGGGCCGCGCTGCTCGCCAACGCCGGCCTGCCGGAGCCGGAGGCGATGGCCACTGAACTGGCCTTCGGCATGGAGTCCCTGATCACCGACGCGATGCGCGGCGCCGCCCGGTTCACCGCCGGCGCCGGCCGGCACGGCGAAACGCCGGACTAGACCGGGCGTCACTTCAACTGGCGGAGGGCGTCCTCGATGGCGCGGTGGAAGGTCGGGTACGCGTAGATCATGTGCCGGAGCTGGCTGACGGGCACCGCCGCGTGCACCGCCACCACCAGCCCCGACAGCACCTCGCCGCCGGCCGGGCCGACCGAGGTCGCGCCGATCAGCACGCCCTGGTCGGCGTCGGCGATCAGCTTGATGAAGCCCTCGTTGCCGGCCTTGTGGATCCAGCCGCGGGTGGACGACGTGAGGTCCGCGTACCCGACCTGGACGTTGATGCCGCGCTCACGGGCCTGCTTCTCGGTGAGCCCGACCGCGCCGACCTCAGGGTCGGTGAAGGTGACCCGGGGCAGCGCTCGGTAGTCGGCGCGCGGGATGCTGCCCGGCGCGGCGGTCGCCCCGCCGGCGCTCATCGCGCCGCCGACCGCGCTGGCCACCCCGGCCGGGCCGCCGGCCACGCGTGGCGGTG
>NZ_JAEVHJ010000367.1:0-6210 GCF_016802855.1 Micromonospora sp. ATA51
CAGCGCGTCCCACTGGCAGCCAGTCCGGTCGAGGTAGCGGATCGCATCCACGACGTCCCGGCGGGGGTAGATGATCGGCCGTCCACGCCCGGTTCCGGCCGGCACGTGCGGGGCCAGGATCCGCCATTCGGCGTCGGTGGTGTCGGACGGGTAGTGCCGCGGCCGGCCGGTCGGCAGGTGATCGGCAACGGTGGCCGGCGTGGCGGGTGCGGCGACGCCGGCGACAAGGTATACAGACAGGGTTGGGCCTTCGGTCGTGCTGGTTTAGTCACCTTCGCTCGTACCGAAGGCCCTTCCCCATGTCACGCCACCACGCCGGGCACCGGCACGATCATCGATTTCGCACCCGACCCGCCGGTCACTCGAAACCCTTATTTACCAGGCTCTAAGGGGCAAGTAGGTCGATCAGCTCCGCGCGCTGGGCGGGCCGCAGGGGGTGAGTCCGGCCGGTGTAGCGAAGTCGTCCGTGCTCGTCGAGGCGGCCGAGCAGGAGGGTCTCCAGATTGCCGAGGCTGGGGGTGGCGCCGCTGATGATGGCCTCGGTGCTGTGGTAGGCGCACTGGTATTTCTGCCAGCCGCGCTTGCCGGGCTCGTAGCGGCTGTCGAGCCGTTTGATCATCAGTCCTTCGATGCCGGCGGCGGTCCAGGTGTGCAGCCACTCGGTGGCCTGCCCGACGTCGGTGCTCTGCGGTGACAGGGTGAGCTGTGCCGGGGCGTCGGCGAGCAGTGACGTCAGCAGGGCGCGCCGTTCGGCGAGCGGCTTGTCCAGCAGGGGTAGGCCGGGCGGGGCGCTGAGGAGGTCGAAGACCACGTAGTGGGCGGGGCGGCTCCTGGCCAGGGCGTCGCGGCCAGTCCCGGCGGTGACCCGCCGCTGCAACTGGGAGAAGTCGGTCCGTTCTCCCGCCCAGACCACGAGTTCGCCGTTTATCTTGGGTCAGCCGATCAGATGGTTGGTTGTGCGGCGATGTTGTGTCATGGACATGTCCAGGACGTTGCTTGCCAACGTGCTCAACCAGGTGCGGCCGTTTCCTTTCCCCCGTGAGCGCGTTCAGCCGAGCAGCCCCAGAGGCGCCAGCAGGCATCTGCGGCCAGACCCTGTGTTAAGGCGTCAAGGAGCGGCTGGCGGCGGGTGGGGCAGCGGGTGGGCGCCGTCCGGTCGTAGGCCGTCGAAGATGATGGCAAGGTATCGCCGCCACAGGTCGGGCGGGGCGTCTGACACATAGCTGGTGACGTAGTTGGGTGCGCACATCAGCAGGATGACGTCGGCGCCGGTGACGTCGGCTCGCACGGCGCCGTGCTCACGAGCCCGATCGACAAGCTTGTGCACGGTGCGGAACATCTGCTCGCGGGCCCTGATCACGTCCGCGTTCAGTTCGCCGGCCTCCTGCAGGAACGACAGGTCGCGTTGCTGTTGTTGGTCGGCAGCGACCGTGAGGAACTCCAGCAGCGCGGGGCCCGGGTCCGCCGCGTCGAGCAACTGTTCGCCGAGCGCGCCGAGCTCGTCGATCCGGTCGAGGACGATCGCGGCGAGCAGGTCGTCCTTCGTGGCGAAGTGGCGGAACAGGGTGCCCTTGCCGAGACCGGCCCGGCGGGCGATGTCGGCGACCGAGGCGTCCAGGCCACGCTCGGCGAACTCGTCGGCGGCGGCTGCCAGTAGCAGCCGCCGGTTGCGGGCGGCGTCGGCACGCAACGGGCGGGGCGAGGTCACGGTGCCACCCTAGCAAGTTGACCACCCGGTCCGCTTATTGCTAGCGTCGCGACCGATAACAGGACCGCTCGGTCCGTTTATGGGAGGAAGCGCATGAAGGCAGTTGTCGTGACCGGCTATGGGCCGCCCGAGGAATACACCGTGGCAGACGTGCCGGCGCCCCGGCCCGGGCCGGGACAGATCCAGGTCCGGATCGCCGCCGCCTCGACCAACCCGGCGGACGTCCGGCTGCCCAGCGGCGAGTCCCGTGACGTGGTTCCCCTGGAGTTTCCACACGTGCCCGGCAACGACTTCGCCGGCACGGTCAGCGAGGTCGGCGCCGGCGTGACGGCCTACCAGGTGGGCGACGAAATCTTCGGTCAGGCGGCGCCCCGGGTGCTGCGGGCGATGGCCGGTGCGGCCCGGCCGTCGCTGAGCACGGGTTCACTGGCCGAGTACGCGGTCTTCGAGGCCGACACCCCGTTACTGGCGCACCGCCCGGCCGGCCTCGACATCGAGCACGCGGCCGCCCTGCCCACCGTCGGCCTGACCGCACGGGCGCTGATGGCCACCGCCAAGGTGCAGCCTGGCGAGACGGTCCTGGTCGTCGGCGCGACCGGCGGCGTCGGCACCGCGGTGATCCCGCTGCTCGCCGCCGCGAAGGCGCGGGTGATCGTCACCGCGCCCGCCGCGGACGCCGACATCCTCCGAGCTCTCGGCGCCGACGAGACCATCGGGTACGCGGAATCCGAATACCCCTCCGGCGTCGACGTCGCCTTCAACCTGACCCTGCCGAGTGACCACCTTGCCGGAGTCGCTGCCGCCATCCGCCCAGGCGGACGCCTCCTCACGATCACCTATCCGGTACCTCAGCAGGAGTGGATTGGCCGCGACGACGTCGGTCTGCATTTCGTGCTGGACCTGGACGGCACCTTCGGCGGGATGCGCGAGGCGAGCGGGGCTACCTGCTGGACAAGCGGCAGTGGATCGACCGACACGCTGACTTCGCCTACCTGTCCCTGACGACGACCGAACTCGACGTGCGCCGCTATGACCGCGCCGCGATCGTGCGCTGCGTCCAGCGCAGCCGGGCGACCTGGCGTGGTGAGGTGATGGCACTGACGGTCCGACTGAGTCAGGTATGGATCGAACTACCCGACGGGTGGCGACTCACCGGCATCCAGTTCAGTTCGCTCGACCCAGCCTGAACGCCGCATCCGCAATCCCGAGCCGACGCAGCGCTGTGCGCGTGAGTGAAACCGCTGCTCATCACGTAGGTGTGGTTCGTCCGGCACGGCTGTCGCGTAGTGCCCCATGCGCTGCGGCAAGCAGTTCTCGGAGCTCGGCGACCTGCCGGGTGAGTTCCCGGTTGCGGCGGTGCGCCGCCTCAAGGCGGCGGATCAGGCTGGCTTCGCTCGTGCGCTGGCGGGTGGGGACGGCGACGCCAGTGGAGCGGTTGTTGATATCGCGTAGCCGTTCCACTGCTGCTCGGACGTCAGGCTGGCTGTATAGCCAGGCCCGGCTGACCTTCGCCGCCGCAGCGACCTTGGCGTAGGTGACGGGCTCGCCGGTGGTCTCGAACTGGCGTAGTGCTGTGCGGGCACGGGCGAGGGTTTGCTCGTGTCTCCGACGCGCTGCCGCGATGAGCCGATCTGACGCGTCAGATGGCATCGCGGTGCGCTCCGCCCGTAGCGATTGCCTGCTTGATCTGCGCGATGCGCGCGTCGAGTTGCTCGAGTACGAGCCGGTTCTGGTCGGCCAGCTTGGTCTGCCCTCGGGCATCGAGTTGGGCGATGAGCGTCAGCGTGCGGTGGCGGTGCGCCTCGTGCGCGGGCAGGTCTTCGCTGGTGGTGATGAAGACGGGGCGGGTCAGGCACTTGTTGGAGTGGTCGCAGGTCTGCTGGCGCGGAAGTCCGCAGTGCCCGTTCGGTAGGGCGGTGCGTGATCGGTTCGCCCACTCCACATCGGCCGGTAGCAGGTGCTGCAGATCGTCGTCGTTGTCGCGGGCGGCGTCCCATTCGGCGCGGATGGTGGTGTCCAGCAGCCGGGCGTAGTGGGACGCCATCTCGAGGCTGGCGTGGTCGAGCAGCTGTTTGACGACTTCGAGGCGGACGCCGCGGTTGACCAGGGTGGTGGCGAACGTGTGCCGCCACTGGTGCGCCGTGATGTGGGCGGGACGTCCGGCTTCGTCGGTGATCCCGCACTTCGCGACCCACGCCTGCAGCTGCAGGTTGTAGGTGCTGCGTCGGAACGGGAGAAGTCCGTGGGGGTTCAGCATGTTCGCGGGCACCAGCCGCAACCCGTCAACGGGCAGGGTCCGGGGAGCTGGCTGACTGAGGTATGCCGCAGTCTCCGCCGGGTACTGCTCGCGCACCCTGGCCTGTTGTTCACGGATCTTGTCGAGCGTCGCCGCGCTGATGGGTACGTAGGCTTCGCGGCGCATCTTGTGGTTCCAGTACCGGACGTACGGGTTGTCGTCACGGTCGCGGACGATCGGGTCGTAGCCGAGCGCGCAGGCGTCACCGACGCGCAGCCCGGTGGCCAGCATCAGCTCCGTCAGGAATCGGCCGTCGGGTTGGGGCCAGCGGGGCAGGTGCGCGCGGACCTGGGTCATGATGTGGGCGTTCAGGCCGCGGGCGCGCAGCGGGATCGTTCGCGGGTAGTCCGAGGCGTAGATGACGGCGTTTCGGGGCAGCTCGGGCGCCCAGTCCTCGTGGTCTTGTAACGCCCGGAGGAAGACCGCCAAGGCGCTGATGCTGTCGCGGATGGTCTGAGTCGCCAGCGGTCGCGTTCGTTGCTGCACTTCCGGCCTGTACGGCGATCAGGTCCGCGCGCCGTAGCCGTCTTCGGCGGCCTCTGGCACAGTCGCGGTTGTGATTGACTGGCCGAGGACCCGGGCTGCGCTGAGCTGGACCGTGTTGGCATACGCGTTCGCTGGTCTTGCCACTGCGCCGCTGGCGGCGGCGCCTATGCCCTCACACCCGGTGCCGTGCGAGGAACTCACCGGGGATCCGGATTGGCTAGTATGGGTGTTCCGCGAGACCGTGTGGCTCTCCCTCGCGTTCTCGCTGCCCCTGGCCGCTGCGGTGACGGCCGTGTTCGTTTGGCGAACTGGGCTGTCCACCAAAGGCGCGGCAGCCCTCGGCGTCGGTGTCGGCCTCGTGCTGGCCGCAGCCACCGTCGGCTATTCCATAGCGGCCGCTACCTGCGGGTACAACCTGGAGCAGGTCCACCCGTGACAGCAGCCAGCCATACCTCCCGGATTTGTCGACCACCTGCCTGGTCAACCCGACCTCCTCGTCCCGAACGCGGGCATACAGCATCATCGGTTGTCATCCGGTGCGGTCTCCTGCCGCTGGCCAAGGCTGGTCTGCCTCCTTATGCGGCGTGCTGTCGGCAACTGGCGGTGCTTTCGCTGCCTTCTCGCTGCTCGGCGTGGTTGCGACAGCCGGCGGAAGACCAGGTGCGTTCGGTCCTGGATCTCTGGCGGCAGGGGCAGAGATCCATGTTCCTGACCTCCGGCCCCTGGGGTTCCGTCCTCAGAATTCCTCTGGCCCGACGGTCCACTTCCACAGGTATTGATCTCGTTGGTGGACATAATCGTCTGACCCGGACGGCACGCACTGTGACCTGCGCCGGGACCGGTCGTCGATGGCCATCGGTGGTCACCGCTGGTTCACCTCGGACGGCCTGGAGACGGCCTGATTTTGACGACACGTCTGGAATCTCCGACCCCCCGCTGGGGGATACGGACACGAGCTGACGACGGGTGCCGGACCGTCAAGCAGGGCCGGTGTCGAGCAGGGTCATTGCGTTGTCGGATAGGTGCTGGTCACGGCGGTGATGAGGTCGTGGGGGCGGCGGTTGGCGCGTCGGGTGGCGCGGGCGATGTTGGCCTCGCCGTTGGTGCGGTGGTAGCCGATCGAGGTGTTGCGCAGGGTGGCCAGGACGGCGGGTCCGGTGCCGGTGCGAGCTTGGTGGAGGTCTTCACGGAACGTGACGTCCCGGACGTGGTGGACGCGGTTCTCGATGTGCCATTCGCGGCGGGCCCAGTCCTGCAGGTCGGCGGGTTGGGCCTGCTCGGCGGGTAGAGACACGGTGAAGTAGGTGGTCTCGGGGCTGGTCTTCGCGCCGGTGGTGCGGGTCCGGATGATCCGGATGGCCTGCTGCGCGTGGGGGAACCTGATTCCGTCGGGGGTGTGCACGGTGATGGCTTTGACGGTGCGGGTCTCGCGGCGGCCGTGCCCGGTGTCGCGGCGGCGGTCGCCGAGTGGGACGTCGGGCCCGGGGTAGGGCTTTGAGCTGCTTGAACAAGGAGAGCAGGTGGACCTGGCCGCCGTCGCTGCGGCGGGCACCTCGAAGGGTTTTCCCGTCCACGGCGATCACCGTCCGATACCGGGCTGGCCGGGGCGTGGTCACCGGCCGGGCGCGGGCGGTCAGCCAACCGGCCAGGACGGTGGACAGCAGCCCGTCGTCCAGGCGAGTCAGCAGCCGCCACACCGTCGTGCCCACCGGCACCCCAT
>NZ_JAEVHJ010000368.1:0-6170 GCF_016802855.1 Micromonospora sp. ATA51
TGGCGAGCCATGCCGTGCGGCCGCCGGTGTCCGGGGCGGCCGAGGCGGCGGCGGCCAGGTGACCCGCCGAGCCGGCCGGCGGGGCGGCGGGCGCACCGAAGTCGAGGGTCACCGTGGCCGGGTCGACCCGCTCGGCGGGCACCTGCGTGCCGTCGCCGAACTCGACCCGGACCTCGGTCACCTGCGGGTCGGTGAGCACCCGGATCTCGTACTCCTCGCCGCGCAGCGGATGCACCGGGACGCGCTGGTCCAGGTCGTACCGGTACGGGTGGCCGGTCCCGGCGGGGCGGTGGCTGATCAGGTGGTCATTCACAGTCCGACCTCCAGGGCGAGCGTGACGAACATGGCGTGCGACCACAGCAGGGGGGTGGCGACGGGCCCCCACCGCTCGGTCCACTCGGTGATGTGTCCGGGGCGCTGGGTGTTGCCGCTGACCTGCTCGGGCAGGTGGCCCTCGGGGGTGGCCTGGGCGGCGATCCAGTCCAGGCGGCCCAGCGCCGCCTCGGTCCGGCCGGTACGCGCCTCGTGCCAGCCCAGCCAGGCGGTGAGGATCAGCCACTCCCCGCCGCCGTAGAAGGTGTCGCCGAGGTAGCGGTAGACGCCGCCGCGCAGCAACTGGTCGCGTACCTGGTGGTAGGTGCGTTCGGCGACCGGGCCGCGCGGGTCGACCACCTCGAAGGGGGTGAGGCAGGCCAGCAGGCTGCCGTCGACGGCCGTGCCGCCCAGCCACTTGGTGAGGTGCCCGTCCGCGATGCCGTCGGTGGCGACGAGCGCCCCGAGCTTGTCGACCGTCGCAGCGGCGGCGGCACGGGCGGGGCCGAGCAGCGGCTCGCCGTGCACGTCGCGGGCGTGGACGACGGCGCGCAGCCCGGCCAGCACCGCACCGAGCGTGGCGACGTGCCGGTGCTCGGCGTGCTCCTCCCACCAGTCGTAACAGGGCCGATCGCCGAACGCGACCAGGTAGTCCACCGTGGACCCGATCGCGGGCCGGTACGCGTCGATCGGCCGCCCGTGCCGCGCCGTGTGCGTCACGAGTACCCACAGCCAGGTGCCGTACCCGTCGAGCTGAAAGTTCCACCAGGGCTCGTCACCGTCGCCGCCGTCGAGGGTGTACCGGGTCGGCAGCATCTCGTCGGCGCCGATCTCCTCGCCCCGGTCGGCCCGCGCGACAAGGTCGGCGATCCGGTCGGCGCGGGAGTCGATCACCGTGGCGCACCACCGGAGGAACCGGTCGGCGCTGTCCACCCGACCGGCCCGGCTCATGGCGTCGGCGATGAAGGCCCCGTCGCGCAGCCAGCTGTACCGGTAGACGGGGTAGTCGGGGCTGGCCGGGTAGGCGCCGGACGGATGCTGGTGGGCCTCGATGAGGGTGAGGCTGGACTCGACCAGCGTGCGCAGGTCGGACCGTGCGGCGGTCGGCACGGGAATCCTCCAGGAGGTGTCGGTGTGGTCCTGCGCGGGGCGCGGCCGAGTGCGAAACGGCCGCGCCCGCTCGGGTCGGTTACTTGATGAGGGCGGTGACCGCGGCCGCCGCGTCGTCGAGCGCCTGCTGCGGGGTGGCCTGGCCGGAGGCGGCCTTCTCCAGCGCCTGGGTGACGATGTCCTGCATCTTCGACTGCTGCGCGTCGAGCACCGGCGGGAGCGCGATGTCCGCCAGCGCGTCGAAGACGGCCTTGCGGTTGGCCGGCGGCGTCTTCTTCAGATAGCTGTCGAACGCGGCCTGGTCGCTGACCGCCGGCAGCTCCCAGTTGGAGCCGAGCCGGGTCTCCACGGCCTTCTGCGAGCTGCCGAGGAACCGGGCCCACTTCCAGGCCGCGGTGGCCTTCTTGGTCTTCGCGGACACCGCCGTGGCGTTCATGAACACCGCGTTGGCCTTCCGGGTGTTACCGGGCTCGGTGACGATGTCGAAGTCCAGCCCGGCGGTGCCCGCGAGCTTGGAGATCTGCCAGATCCCGTTGTGCCACATGGCGAGCTTGCCGGACGTGAACAGGGCGGTGTCGTAGTCGGCCTTGCCGCCGATCTCGGCGACGGTGGGCTGCACCGTGCCCGGCTTGCTGAGCAGCCACTGCGCCGCCTCGAGGCCCTTGGCGTCGTTGAACGTCGCCTTCTTGCCGTCCTCCGAGAGGAACGAGCCGCCGTTCTGAGCGAGGGCCTTGTAGAACTCGTGGAAGGTGACCGGCTGGTAGTCGCCGTAGACGCCCTTGGCCTTGTTGGTCAGCTTCTCCGCCGCCGCCCGCTCGTCGGCCCAGGTCCAGTCCGCCGTGGGGTGGGCGACACCGGCCGCGTCGAAGAGCTTCTTGTTGTAGAAGAGCACCACGTCGGAGAACGTCGACGGCACCGCGTACAGCTTGCCCTTGAACTGGAAGGCTTCCCGCGCCTTCGGGTACAGCCGGTTCGCGTCGTAGTCCTGGTCGGCCTTGGCCCGCTCGTCGAGCGGCAGCAGGGCGCCGGCTCGGGCGTACGTCACGAAGTTCTCGTAGTTGAGCTCGAACGTGTCCGGCGCCGTGCCGCCGGCAATCGCCGTCTGCAGCTTCGTGAAGTAGTCGTCGTACGCGGCCGTCTGCACCTGCACGGTGATGCCCGGGTTCTGCTTCTCGAACTCGGCCTTGATCGCGTCGAGGTCCTTCAGGTGGTCCGGCGCGGCGGAGAAGGTGAAGTAGGTGACGGTGCCGGTGGCGCCGTCGTCCGCGCCGCCGGACGCGTCCTGCCCGCACGCGGCGAGCAGGCTCACCGCGGCGAGCGCTCCGGCGGCAGCTGCCAGGACTCGTCTTCTTGTGGTCATCGGATCTCTCCTCGGGGGTGTGCAATGGGGGGCTAGGACTTGATTCCGGTGAAGGTGATGCCGCGCACGACGTAGCGCTGGGCGAAGACGTAGAGCGCGAGGATCGGCAGGACGGACATGGTGGAGCCGGCCATGACCACGTTCCAGGCGGTGCTGTACCGCCCCTGGAGCAGCGACAGGCCGACCGGCAGGGTCATGTGCGCCTCGGTCTGCGCGATGACCAGCGGCCAGAGGAACGCGTTCCAGCTGGACATGAAGGCGAAGACGGCGAAGGTGGCCAGCGCCGGGGCGACCAGCGGCAGCAGCACCTGGGCGAAGACCCGCAGGTGTCCGGCCCCGTCGACGTAGGCCGCCTCGTCCAGCTCCATCGGCAGCGCCAGGAAGGCCTGCCGGAGCATGAACACGCCGAAGCTGGAGACGATCGTGGGCAGCAGCAGCCCGGCGTAGCTGTCGACCAGCCCGAGGTGGCGCATCTCGATGAACAGCGGGACGATGATCACCTGCATCGGGATCATCATCGTGGCGAGGTAGAGCACGAACACCGCGCCGCTGCCCCGGAACCGCAGCCGGCTGAACGCGTACGCGGCGGTGGCGCTGGTGAAGAGCTGAAGCAGGGTGGACACGACGGCGACGCCCACGCTGTTGGCGGCGAAGCGCCAGAACGGGAAGGCCTCGCCGAGCCGGCCGTAGGGCTCGATGGTGGGCGGATCGGGTAGCAGGGGCGCGTCCACCCGGGCGAGCTGCGGCTCGCCGGTGAGCGAGGTGATCAGCATCCACGCGAACGGCCCGAGCATCGCCACGGCGCCGAGCGTGAGCGCGAGATACCGCAGGATCTTCCTACTCATAGTGCACCCACCTACGCTGAAGTCGGAGCTGGGCCAGGGTGACCAGGAGGATCACCGCGAAGAGCACGATGCTCATCGCCGAGGCGTAGCCGACCCGGCCGTACGAGAAGGCGTTGTTGACGATCTGCTCGACCACGACGCTGGACGCCCCACCCGGACCGCCCTCGGTCATCACCCACACCTGGTCGAAGACCTGGAAGCCGTTGATCAGGCTGATCACGGTGACGAAGAACAGCGACGGGGAGATCATCGGCAGCGTGATGCTGCGCAGCTTGCGCCACCAGCCGGCCCCGTCGAGGGCGGCGGCCTCCAGCAGGTCGCGCGGGATGGCCTGCAGGCCCGCGAGCAGGATCACCGCGACGAACCCGACGTCCTTCCAGACGGAGGCGAGCACCACCGAGGGCATCGCCCAGTCCGGGTCGGTCCACCACCCGGGTCCCGGCACGCCGAGCGCGCCGAGGATGCGGTTGACCAGCCCGTCGGCCGGGTTGAGCAGCCACTTCCACAGCAGTGACACGGCAACCCAGCTGCTGATCACCGGCAGGAAGAAGGTGGCCCGGTAGAGGGTCATCGCGGGGAGCTTGGCGTCCAGCAGCAGTGCCACGGCGAGCCCGCAGACCAGCACCAGCGGCAGATAGCCGGCCAGATAGGCCAGCGTGTGGCCGAGCGCGGCGTGGAACTCGGCGTCACCCAGCAGTTCGGTGTAGTTGTCCAACCCGACGAAGGTGGGCACGCCGATCAGGTTCCAGTCCTGCAGGCTCACCCAGGCCGTGCCCACCATCGGGCCGATCCAGAAGCCGAGTAGCAGGAGCAGGCTGGGGGCGAGGAAGCCGGCCGCCGCGACGGCCGTACGCAACCGGCGGCGGGCGGCACCGGATCGGCGGACGCGCGGCGTCGGAGCTTTCGCCCGCACCGTGGGGGCTGCGGTGGTGGCGGTACGTGGCCCGGTCACTGGGCCACCTCGGCACCGGGAAAGGCGGCCAGCCGCGCCCGGATGGCGTCGGCGTGCGGCTCGGCGTTCATCGTGAACGGCGCCCGGAGCACCAGGGCGGCCGCACCCAGCGCCCACTTCGTGTCGTCCCACGGGTCGACGTGCACGCTGACCCCGTCGGCCAGCGGCGGGAACATGCCGGCGCGCAGGGCGGTGAGGAATCCTTCGGCCAGGTGCGTCCAGGCCAGGGTCCCTTCGCCGCTGACCAGCACCGCCTGCGGGTCGAGCACGGTGGCCAGCCCGGCCGCGACGGTGCCGAGCCGGACTCCGGCGGCACGGTAGACGGCCTGGGCGCCGGCGTGCCCGTTGTCGGCCGCCGCGCGCAGGTCGGCCGGACCGGCGTCCGGACCGACGGCACCCACCTCGCGCGCCTGTTCGACGAGCGCGCCGTCGCAGACGTACGTCTCGAGGCAGCCGCGCTTGCCGCAGTGGCAGGGCGGCCCGGCCGGATCGATCGGCAGGTGCCCGAGTTCACCGGCCGCGCCGTGCCCGCCGCGGCGCAGGTCGCCACCGGAGACGACGGCCGCGCCGACACCCTGCCCGAGGGTGATGGTCAGAAAGTCGTCGTACGGCCGGCCCAGCCCGTACAGGTGCTCGTACGCCGCCAGGGTGTTGACGTCGTTGTCCACGAGCACCGGCACGTCGAGCAGCTGGCTCAGGTAGTCCCGCAGCGGCATGTGCCGCCAGCCCAGCAGCGGCGCCTCCACCAGTCCGGTACGGCTGTCGACGAAGCCGGGGACACCGAGCCCGACCCCGAGCAGCGGCGCGTCGTCGACGGCGGCCAGGTGCGGCGCGAGCAGCGCGGACAACGCTTCGAACGGGTTGACGGCGGCCTCGTCGAACGGTGCGGAGAACGTGTCGAGCAGGGTGCCGTCGAGGTCGGCGCGCACGCCGGTCAGCCGCCCGGCGGCGACCTTGACCCCGACCGCGTGCCCGGCCGGACCCACCACCGCGAGCAGCTCGCTCGGTCGGCCGCCCCGCGGGACGCCGTCGTCGACCTTGCGGATGACGCCGGCCTCGATCAGCGAGCGGGTGACCGCGGTGACGGTCGGCGGGCTCAGGCCCAGCCGGCGGGCGACGTCGGCGCGCGAGATCGGTCCGTGTCGGCCGATCAGGGCGAGCACGGCGACCCGGTTGACGTCCCGCAGGCGTGGACCCGAGGTCGCAGCCGTCATCGGAGCACTTCCTTCCACCAGTTAATTCGGCGTCCAAACAAAGAGTCTGAAGATTACTGGCGGATGTCAAGACCCGTGATCAGACCGGGATCGTTTCGCGATCGCAGCGGCCCCGGCGACAGATGGGGGTACGGTCGGCGCGGGGGCCGGTGGCCAGCCGCCCGGCCAGGGCGAACGCCTGGATCAGGGCGAGGGTTGAGCGTCGCACGATCGACGGGTCACGCGAACCGCACTGCCACCTCTCCGATGCCCGGAAAGACGGCCCGCCAGGCGCCCGGACCCTGCACGCTCTGGTTGCAGAACGATCCCGTGATCACCCGTTGGCCGGCTTCGAGTCCGCGGCCGTACCGGTGCAGCAGCGCGCAGAGGCGCGACAG
>NZ_JAEVHJ010000369.1:0-6119 GCF_016802855.1 Micromonospora sp. ATA51
CCCAGAGCGGGCCACGCAGGTCCGCGCACGACTGCTCGGGCTCCGACACACCATCGCCTCGGCCGCCGCGACATACACCGGCCCGAACCGGCTGCGGCGGGCCAGGCGGATGATCCGGTACGCCCGGGAACGCGGTGACGGAAGGCTGGTGGCGGTGTCGGGCAGGGTGGTCACGGCATCTCCTCGAATCGGAAGTTGCCGTGACGCTACGAGCGGAGTACGCCGTACCGGATCACCCCGAGGAGCCACTTCTCCGGTGGCTCCCAGGTATGCCATGCCCCAGCTACGACGAGAGGGGCGGCCCGCCGCAGCGGACCGCCCCTGTCGTGTCGCGTACGTCAGATCCGGGTGCCGGTGGCGGCGTGGAAGACGTGGCTCTGGCCGGTGCGCGGCTTGACGAAGATGGTGTCACCCATGTTCGGCATGCTGCGGCGGTCGGTGCGGACGACGAAGCGCTCGTTGAGGCCCTCGAGCGCGGCGTGGCCGTAGACGTTGGCGTCGGAGCCGAGGTCCTCGACCAGCTCGACCACGACCGGCATGCCGCCCTCGGTCGGGCTGACCATGTCGCAGTCCTCCGGACGGAAACCGACGGTCACCTTGCCGTCGCCGCCCTCGGCCTGGGCCGCGGCGATCTGCTCCCGGGTCAGCGGGATGTGCATCTCGGCGAAGGCGGCGCCCTGCTCGGTCAGCGGCACGGTCTTGATGTTCATCGCGGGGGAGCCGATGAAGCCGGCGACGAAGACGTTGGCGGGGGTGTCGTAGAGCGCCCGCGGGGTGTCCACCTGCTGGAGCACACCGTCGAGCATGACCGCGACCCGGTGACCCATGGTCATGGCCTCGACCTGGTCGTGGGTGACGTAGACGGTGGTGATGCCCAGCTTGGCCTGCAGCGAGGCGATCTGGGTACGGGTCTGGACGCGGAGCTTGGCGTCGAGGTTCGACAGCGGCTCGTCCATGAGGAAGACCTGCGGCTCGCGGACGATCGCGCGGCCCATGGCCACCCGCTGACGCTGACCACCGGAGAGCGCCTTCGGCTTGCGGTTGAGGAACTCCTCCAGCTGGAGCAGCCCGGCCGCCTCCTTGACCCGCCGGTCGATCTCCGACTTCGAGGTCTTGCGCAGCTTGAGCGCGAACGCCATGTTCTCGTACACCGTCATGTGCGGGTAGAGGGCGTAGTTCTGGAAGACCATCGCGATGTCGCGGGCCTTCGGCGGCAGGTGGGTGACGTCGCGGTCGTCGATGTAGATGGCGCCGTCGTCGACGTCCTCGAGACCGGCGAGCATCCGCAGGCTGGTGGACTTGCCGCAACCCGACGGGCCGACCAGGACGAGGAACTCCCCGTCGCCGATCTCGAGGTCGAGCTGGTTGACCGCGGGGCGTTCGGTGCCCGGGTAGATCCGGGACGCTTTCGCGTAGGTGACCGTAGCCATGGTGAAGCGCTTCCTTTCACCGGCAGGAACGTGCCGGACGATCCGAGTGAAGGAGCGACCGGCGCCGTACGGTGCCGGCCAGCGGGCGTCGCCCGGGCAGCCGAGGCCGGCCGGACTGTCGTCCGTGTCACTGCACGGTAAACGGGTTTTCCGACCCTGCCAAGACGAGGGGTGCCGGTTGGGATTGACGGCATTGCGCATTCCGGTCACACCGGCACTCCCGGGCATCAACCCCCTCGGCGGTGGACGACGTCCGGCGTCGATCCGTCGGCATCGAGGTCGGGAAGTTGACGTTTCCCATGCTCGGGAGGCCTGCCGAGCGGGAAATTCGGACGCCGGTCGCTATGCTGACGACGGCACCACTCGCCCCTGTAGCTCAGCTGGCCAGAGCACTCGCCTTGTAAGCGAGATGTCGCCGGTTCGATCCCGGCCGGGGGCTCCAGTTTCCCCCGGCGCTCTGAGCGCGTACGACGCGGGCGAGGGCGTCGACGCGCCCCCCGCCCGCGTGGCCGGCGTCCTCGTTTCAGCCCCAGTTCTGCGGGGCCAACTGGCGGGTCGTGGCGTTGAGCCGGTTGAAGAAGTTGGTGGTGGCGAGCCAGAGCACCAGCGCCGCGAGTTCCTTCTCGTCGAAGTGCCGGGCTGCCTCGTCCCAGATCTCGTCCGGCACCGGGTCGGCCCGGTCGGCGAGGCGGGTCGCCGCCTCGGCGAGCGCCAGCGCGGCCCGCTCGGCGTCGGTGAAGTAGGACGTCTCCCGCCAGGCGGCCACCGCGAAGAGCCGTTCCTCCGTCTCGCCGGCCTTGCGCGCGCCGCGGGCGCCCGAGTCGACGCAGGCACTGCACCCGTTGATCTGGCTGGCCCGCAGGTGGATCAGCTCCAGCGTCGTGGTGGGCACGCCGGCGGAGTGCGCGGCCTTGTAGAGCAGGTTGATCGCCTTCATGGCGTCGGGGAGCATCATGGCCGGGTTCTGCATCCGTGCCTTCATGATCGTTCCATCCATTCTGTCCTGTTAGGCTGGCCGGCGTCCGCCGTGCCGTACCCGCCCTCGTCCGTCGCCTGGATGTCGACGGTCGGGATGGGTGTGTGACAGATGTGACGGCGGTCACTTGCTGGTCCCGGGGGGAAGGCCATGAGCGAGACCGACCTGCTGGCCCGGCGCTTCGAAGAGCAGCGACCCCGCCTCCGGTCGGTGGCCCAGCGGATGCTGGGTTCCGGGGCCGAGGCCGACGACGCCGTGCAGGACACCTGGTTGCGGCTCAGCCGCGCCGACGTCGACGTCATCGAGAACCTGCCCGGCTGGCTGACCACCACGGTCGGCCGGGTCTGCCTGGACCGGCTGCGCTCCAGCGCCGCTCGGCACGAGCAACCGGCCGACGTGACCGGGGACGAGCCGGCGACGACCGGCCCGGGCGCGGACGATCCGGAGCAGGCGGCGCTGCTGTCCGAGTCGGTCGGACAGGCGCTCCACGTGGTGCTGCGGACCCTCGCCCCGACCGAGCGGCTGGTGTTCGTGCTGCACGACATGTTCGCGGTCTCCTTCGAGGAGATCGCCGCCGTGGTCGACCGCAGCCCCGCCGCCGTACGGCAGATCGCCAGCCGGGCCCGCCGCCGGGTGCAGAGCCGCTCGGCCGGGCCCGAGACGGACCCCGCCCGTCAGCGCCGGATCGTCGAGGCGTTCCTCGCCGCCTCCCGGGACGGCCGTTTCGAGGACCTGCTCACCCTGCTCGACCCGCACGTCGTCATGCGCGCGGACGCCGTCGCCGCCCGGCTGGGCTCCTCCGCCGCCGCGGTGCACGGGTCGTCCGTCGTGGCGGGTTTCTTCTCCGGGCGGGCCCAGGGCGCGCTGCCCGCGTTCATCGACGCGGCGCCCGGCGCCGTCGTGGTCGTCGACGGCCATACCCGCATCGCGATCAGCTTCACCGTCACCGACCGCATCATCGGCATCGAGGTGGTGGCCGACCCGGACCAGCTGCGCGTTCTCGACGTGGTCGTGGGCTGATCGGCGCCGCCCAGCTCGAGCGGTAACCTGGCGGCGATGAGTCGTGCCGTGGAGGTGTCCAACCGGGCCATGCTGCGCGCCCGGGACGCCATGGACCGGTCGTACGCCGAGCCGCTCGACGTGCCGGCGCTGGCCCGGATCGCGCACGTCTCCGAGGCGCACTTCATCCGGACCTTCCGCGCCACCTTCGGCGAGACCCCGCACCGCTACCTGCAACGCCGCCGGGTCGAGCGGGCGATGTACCTGCTGGTGCAGACCGACCGGCCGGTCACCGAGATCTGCTACGCGATCGGGTTCGGCAGCCTCGGCACCTTCAGCCGCACGTTCCGCGACATCGTCGGCGAGTCCCCCTCGGCATACCGCAGGCGCAAGGCCACCGGCGTGGCCGCCGTGCCGAGCTGCTTCGTGAAGGCGTGGATGCGGCCGAGTGCCGCCCGCTGAGCCGGTCAGCGCCGACGCACCGCCAGCTCAGCAGTTTTGGATAAGCACCAGGTCAGGCCGGGGTCTAGCGTCGTCGGCATGACGATCAACTCGATTTCCCGCTCCCAGATCTACGTCCTCGACCAGGACGAGGCTCTCGACTTCTACGTCGGCAAGCTCGGCCTGGAGGTCAACACCGACCAGGACCTCGGCTTCATGCGCTGGCTGACGGTCAACGTCCCCGGCGACCCCGAGCACGAGATCCTGCTGGAGAAGCCCGGCTCGCCGGCCCTCGACCCGGCCACCGCCGAGCAGGTGCGGGAGATGCTGAGCAAGGGCGCGACGGGCGGCTCGCTCTTCTTCACCACCGACGACGCCCGCAAGACGTACGAGGACCTGGTGGCAAAGGGCGTCGACATCTACGACGAGCCGACCGAGCGCCCGTACGGCATCGACTTCGGTATCCGGGACCCGTTCGGCAACATGATCCGCATCGGCCAGATGCACCCGAAGGGCTGAGGAGCGGACCGATGACCCAGGCCGTTCCCTTCCGGGTACGTCCGGCCGCCGTCGGCCGGACCGGGCGCTGCTGGCCGGCGGCGCCCTCGCGGCCCGCTCTTCGCCGCCTCCGCGCTGGTCCAGGGCCTCACCCGGGACGGCTTCGACTTCCGCCGGCACCCGGTGAGTGTGCTGAGCAACGGCGACCTGGGGTGGGTGCAGATCACCACCTTCCTCGCCAGCGGGCTGCTCGTGCTCGGCGCCGCCGCCGGGCTGGGGCGCCGGGACACCGGCGCCCGGTGGCTGCCCAGGCTGCTCGCCCTCTACGGGATCGGGCTGGTGCTCGCCGGGATCTTCCGGGCCGACCCGGCCGACGGCTTCCCGGCCGGTACGCCGGGCGGTCCCGGTCAGATCAGCTGGCACGGCGGGCTGCACTTCCTCGCGGCGGCGATCGGCTTCGTCGCGCTGATCGTCGCGCGCTGGGCGCCGCCCGCCGGGCGGCCCGGCGGGGCGAGCGCGGCTGGGCCGCGTACAGCCTGGCCAGCGGGGTCTGCTTCGCGGCGGCCTGGGTGGCCCTGATCGTCCGGCCGGCGCCGCCGACCATGGTCGGCTTCGGCCTGGCCGTGGCGATCGGCTGGGCCTGGGTCACCGGCATGCTGTGGCGGGCGGACCACGGTCGGAGCGTCTGAGGCCGGCACGATCGGGAGGCGCGGGCTAGGCTCGCGCCTCCCGATCAGTGTGAGGTGACGGATGGCGAGCCGGTTGCTCTACCTGGCCCGGCACGGTGAGCAGCACCGGGCGGAGGACGAGGCGCCGGACATCGGGCTCTCCGACCGGGGCCGGCGGCAGGCGACCCTGCTGGGGGAGCGGCTGCGCGGGCGGCCGTTCGACGCCGTCCACCACGGACCGCTGCGCCGGGCCGTCGAGACCGCCGAGCTGGTCGCCGCCGCGCTGCCCGGCGTGCCGGTGCACGCCGCGGAGATGGTGGGAGACCACCTGCCGCACGACACGGACCGGGCCGCCCTGCCCCCGGCGTACGCGACCTTCCTGGCCGGCTTCGACCAGCGCGAGCGGACGGACGGGCCGCGCCGGACGGCGGAGGCGGTGGCCCGGTTCGCGCGGCCCCCGGCGGACGGGGACGTCCGCGAACTGGTGATCACGCACAACTTCCTGATCGCCTGGTTGGTCCGGCACGCGCTGGACGCCCCGGAGCGGCGCTGGCTGGGCCTGAAACACCACAACTGCGGCCTCACCGTCATCCGCTACGGCTCGGGCGGGCCGCCGAACCTGATCGCCCTGAACGACGTGGCCCACCTGCCGCCCGAGCTGCGCGGCACCGGCCTGCCACCGGACTACGTCGTCTAACCGGGGCGGCCCAGGCAGGTCAGGCGGTGACGCGGGTGAGCAGGTCCACCAATGCTGACGTGGCCGGCGGGCGGGTGGGGCCGGCGTCGCAGTCCACGTAACCGGTGGTCCGGGTGTCCACGGTGAGCCGGTAGGCGAAGGCGTCGGCGCAGTCGCCGGGGTCGGCGGTGGCCGTCGTCTCGGTCGCCAGCCGTGGGTCGGCCGTCAACTTCCGCAGGCGTGCCAGGTCGGCGGGGCCGAGCCGGCCGCTCCGGGTGCCGCCGGCGCGGTCGACCCTGGTCCAGCGGCCGTCGGGCTCGACGGTCAGCGTCTCCCGCGTGCGGCGATGCCCGCCGGTGCGGACAGCACCACCGGGCGGCGGCGTCCGGGGTGCGCGGGGCGTGGTCGTCGTCGTGGCCGGGCCGTCGGGG
>NZ_JAEVHJ010000370.1:0-6050 GCF_016802855.1 Micromonospora sp. ATA51
GCGATGATCGCCTCCGCGTTGGCGGTCTGCTCGTCGTTCAGGTCAATGTGCGACTGGGCGCCCTGCACACCATGCGGAATCAGGTTCGAGCTGTCCGGCTTGTCGGCCTGCACCGCCACGGCGGCGGGCTTGGCGGTGACGGGGCCGGTGTCGGCGTGCGCGGCGATCGGACCGGCGAACACACCACCGGTGAAAGCCAGACCAGCAATACCGAGAACGCTCTTACGCAGCATCGTGTTCATGACAAAGCTCCTTGGGGGGTTGGCGCACACCCGGTGGGGGCCGGGACATGCGCAAGCACCGTCAGGCGCTCAAAAAGAGTGCAAGGGGGAAAGTCTCTGCCCGGTGCCAGCCGCGGGGCGGGGGCCTCTTCGCGGCGCCGGGACCATGTATAACGACCGCCGGCCCGCCATCATTCCCGGGGCCCGTCCGGCCCGTCGAGCGGGCCAGGTACTCGGTCCTACGCGAGATGTAACGACCCCGCCCCGGCCACGATTCCGGCCCGAGGATGCCGCCGGTCACACCGAAGCCGGACATCCCACCCAAGAGGTGTGTCGTCGGGCGGGCCGAACCGGACAGCCGACCCCAGATCGCCGAGGTGGCGGTATCAACGCCCGGCGGACACCACCCACATCGGCGACACGGAGTCGATCACGCCCCCGGCGACCCAGCACGCTAGCCGCGGCGATCCGGCACCCGTACCCGGAAAAGCCCTGGCGCCGCCGCACGGACGGCGACCACGTCAGGGCTGGGGGCGACCGTCCCCGGCGCAGGGATCAAGCCTGACCGCCCGGAGCCGGGGACGTCGCCCCCAGCCCCCACCGCAAACCACCGACGCAGCGCAACAAGACGGAGCCGGCTCAGGACGAGGCCCGATCCCGCACCTTCGCCGCGCACGACGACACCACCGTCCGCGCGTCCAACCCCAGGCTCTCGATCGCGACGAGCGCCGTGAACACCACGTCCGCCAGTTCGGCCCCCACGTCCTCCCGGCTGTGGGTAACCCCCTTGCGCTGGTTCTGCCCGAGCACCCCGATCCAGGCCCCCGCCGCTTCCCCCGCCTCCTCGGCGAGCTTGAGGATCCGACAGGTCAGCTCGGCGTCGCCGCTGCCGTTGGCGGCGTCCAGCCAGCCGCGCGAGGCCCGGACCGCGTCCCAGATCAACTCGTCCACGCCGACCAGTGAACCGGACGGTGGTGACGATCCGTATCCGGGGGCGGTCGGCGGAAATGCCGATCCGGTGGTGGCGACGATGCCGCCGCCGGGACTGAAGGGACGTGTCGGTGATGCCGGAGGCCGTCGAGACGGTGTTCGCCAGGGTGGTCAACCGGAACCCGGGCGAGCCGGAGTTCCACCAGGCGGTACGGGAGGTCCTGGAGAGCATCGGCCCGGCCCTGGCCCGTCACCCCGAGTACGCGCACGCGCGGATCATCGAGCGGATCTGCGAGCCGGAGCGGCAGGTCATCTTCCGGGTGCCGTGGGAGGACGACCACGGCCGGGTACGGGTGAACCGGGGCTTCCGGGTGGAGTTCAACAGCGCGCTCGGGCCGTTCAAGGGTGGCCTGCGGTTCCACCCGTCGGTGTACCTGGGGATCGTCAAGTTCCTCGGCTTCGAGCAGATCTTCAAGAACGCGCTGACCGGGTTGCCGATCGGCGGCGGCAAGGGCGGCGCGGACTTCGACCCGAAGGGCCGCTCGGACCGGGAGGTGATGCGCTTCTGCCAGAGCTTCATGACCGAGCTGTACCGGCACATCGGCGCGCAGACCGACGTGCCGGCCGGGGACATCGGGGTCGGGGGCCGGGAGATCGGTTACCTGTTCGGCCAGTACAAGCGGATCACCAACCGGTACGAGTCGGGGGTGCTGACCGGCAAGGGCCTGTCGTACGGGGGCGCGCAGGTGCGCCGGGAGGCCACCGGGTACGGGGCGGTCTTCTTCGCCGACGAGATGCTGCAGCAGACCGGGGACAGCCTGGAGGGCAGGCGGGTGGTGGTCTCCGGGTCGGGCAACGTGGCGATCTACGCGATCGAGAAGGTGCACCAGCTCGGCGGGACGGTGGTGGCCTGCTCGGACTCCGATGGCTATGTGCTGGACGAGAAGGGCATCGACCTGGCGCTGCTGCGGGAGTTGAAGGAGGAGCGGCGGGCCCGGCTGGACGACTACGTACGGCACGTGCCGCACGCGGTGGCGGTGTCCGGTCGTACCGTCTGGGAGGTGCCCTGCGACCTGGCGCTGCCGTGCGCGACGCAGAACGAGATCGGCGGCGCGGAGGCCGCGGCGCTGGTGGCCGGCGGCTGCGTCGCGGTGGTGGAGGGTGCCAACATGCCGACCACTCCGGAGGCGGTACGCATCCTCGGGCGGGCGGGGGTGCGGTTCGCTCCGGGCAAGGCGGCCAACGCCGGTGGGGTGGCGGTGAGCGCGCTGGAGATGCAGCAGAACGCCAGCCGGGACTCGTGGACGTTCGCCCAGTCGGAGCAGCGCCTGCGGGAGACGATGCGGGACATCCACGCCCGCTGCTGGGCTACCGCCGAGGAGTACGGGCTGCCCGGCGACTACGTGGCCGGGGCGAACATCAACGGGTTCCGCCGGGTGGCGGAGGCGATGCTGGCGCACGGTCTGGTGTGAGCGGCCACTGTGGGCGGACCGGGCGGAACTGACTGACCGTTCGGTCAGGAGGTGATTGACAGCGATCGACGGCAAGCCTAGTTTCAGGGCGCTACCGGCCGGTAGGCATCCGTCCCGCCTGGTCGCCCCCGGTGGGGCGGCACCGTCCCCGGGGGAGCAACGATGCTGACCTCAACCACCCGCCTGGTCCGCCGGCTGCTCGCCGCCGGCGCCGCCCTGGCCCTCACGATCGGGCTCGCCGGCGCCGCGCCGGCCGCGCCGCCGACCGCGATGACGACGGCAGCCAGCCGCTGCCCGGCTACACCATCAGCAACCCGCCGCTGGATCCGCTGGTCGTCGGCGGCGCGCCCACCACCGTCCGGCAGGGCGTGCACGAACACGCCGGCTACATCATCGAGGTACCCGCCGACTGGAACGGCGACCTGGTGATGTGGACGCACGGCTATCGGGGCCAGACCACCGTGCTCTCCCCCGAGACGCCGGCGTTCGGGCTGCGCCAGCGGGTGGTGGAGCAGGGGTACGCGTGGGCGTCGTCCTCATACGACCGCAACGGCTACGACATCCGCTCCGGCGTGCTGAGCACCCGCGACCTCGCCGACCTCTTCGCCGACACCGTCAAGCGGCCCCAGCGGATGCTCATCGCCGGCGTCTCGATGGGCGGCCACATCATCGGCCGCTCACTGGAGCAGTACCCCGGCTACTACGACGGGGCGCTGCCGATGTGCGGCGTGCTCGGCGACCACGAGCTGTTCGACTTCTTCCTCGACTACAACCTGGTCGCGCAGGCCCTCGCCGGCGTGCACGCGTACCCGACTCCGCCGGACTACCTCACCAACGCGGTGCCGCGCATCCAGGTGGCGCTCGGCCTGGCCGGGCTCAAGCCGGGCGGGCCGGACACCACCAACGAGCTGGGCAAGCAGCTGCGCGCCATCACCATCAACCGCTCGGGCGGTGATCGGCCGGGCGCCGAGGCCTCCTTCGCCGTCTGGAAGGACTTCCTCTTCGCGATCAGCGCCACCAACGGCGGGGACTCCCCCGCGCAGCGGCCCGGCCAGCTCGCCACCAACCTGTTCACCCGGTACACGCCGAACAGCCCGGTGGACGTCAACGCCACCGTCCAGCGGGTCGCCCCGGAGAACCCGTGGCAGCGCCTCTCTCCCACGCTGACCGAGGTACCCCGGATCAACGGCCGACCGACCGCGCCGGTGGTCAGCCTGCACGACCTCGGCGACCTTTTCGTACCCTTCGCCATGGAGCAGGCGTACGCCCGGGACGTGGCGTGGCACGGACGCGGCCGGCTGGTGGTGCAGCGGGCCATCCGGGCCGCCCAGCACTGCGAGTTCACCCCGGCCGAGGCCGGCGCCGCCTGGGACGACCTCACCACCTGGGTACGCAGTGGCGCCCGGCCGGCGGGGGACGCGGTGACCGATCCGCGGGCGGTTGCGGCGCCGGACTTCGGCTGCCGGTTCAGCGATCGGGCCGCTTACGCCGCGGGGGCCGGCACCCGGCGTCTGTACGCGCCCTGCCCCTGAGTTCTTCGGTGGTTGCTGTTGGATACGTGGTTGCGCTTTGGGCTGGGGGCGGCCGTCCCCGGCTCCGGGTGGTCAGGCTTGATCCCTGCGCCGGGGACGGTCGCCCCCAGCCCTGACGTTGGTCACCGTCCGCCCGGCCGTCCCGGTCTTGTGTTTGCACGTGGAAACGCCGCTGGCCGCACCCCGTGTCTCCGGGGTGCCGGCCAGCGGCTTCTTGCCTTTTGTTCGCTTGTCAGCTGTTCCAGTGCTCGGCGACGAGGTGGGCGGCCTGCTGCTCCCACTGGGCGTAGGCGTCCGGGTAGGCCGACACCTGCACCGTCTGGGCGGCCTCGGTCAGCGGCATGTCCTGCCACCCGTCGACCTGCTTCAGACCCTTCAGGAACGCGGTCGTGGCGTACTCGGGGTCGGTGATCTGCTCCGGCGAACCCCAACCACTCGACGGGCGCTGCTGGAACAGGCCCAGCGAATCGTGGTCGTTGCGGTCACCCAGGTGACCCAGGTTCTCCAGCTTCGACTCCTGCAGGCTGGTCGCGATCGAGATCACGGCGGCCCGCTCCGGCAGACCGGCCTTCTTCGTCGCCGCGATGATCGCCTCCGCGTTAGCCACCTGCTCGTCGTCCAGGTCGATGTGCGACTGGGCGCCCTGCACACCATGCGGTATCAGCTTGCCCATGTCCGGCTTGTCAGCCTGCACCGCGACCGGGCTCATCGCCGTGGTCGGGGTGGCGTCGTGGTGGTTCAGCGGACCGGCGGCCAGACCACCGGCGAACGCCAGACCAGCAATACCCAGCACGCTCTTACGCAGCATCGTGTTCATGACAAAGCTCCTTGGGGGGTTGGCGCACACCCGGTGGGGGCCGGGACATGCGCAAGCACCGTCAGGCGCTCAAAAGCAAAAGGGGAAAAGTCTCTGCCCGGTCCGCGGGGGCGGGGAGCCTCAACGCGGGTCCGCCAAGCGGTAATACCTGCTCGCGGCGCCGGGACCATGTGTAACGACCACCGGCCCGCCATCATTCCCGGGGCCCGTCCGCCGGCCCGTCGAGCGGGCCAGGTACTCGGTCGTACGCGAGATACAACGATCCCGCCCCGGCCACGATTCCGACCCGAGGATGCCACCGGTCACACCCAGAAACCGGACATCCCACCCAGAGAATCACACGCCCGCCGTGACCGGCGCAGGGATCAGGCCTGACCGCCCGGAGCCGGGCACGGCGGGCCACACCCCCACCGCAACCAACAACGCAACGAACCCCCGAAAGGCACAAAACGACACCCACTGCCACACGTTCGTGGAGCTGCCGGTACGCGGCGGCATCGCCCGGCTCGTCGCGCAGGTGGGCCCGCGCCAGGCGGGGCCCCTGCTCTTTCACGGCAGGTCGTTGGCCTCGCGGATGACGGTGACCAGTTCGTCGATGATGCCGGTCAGCGCGAAGTCCTTCGGGGTGAAGACCCGGGCCACCCCGGCGGCCCGCAGCGCCTCCGCGTCCCCGGCGGGGATGATGCCGCCGACCACCACGGGCAGGTCGCCCCGACCGGCGGCCCGCAGGCCGTCCAGCACCGCCGGCACGGCGGCCAGGTGCGAGCCGGAGAGCACCGAGAGCCCGACCAGGTCCACGTCCTCCTCGACGGCGGCGGCGACGATCTGTCCGGCGGTGAGCCGGATCCCCTGGTAGACCACCTCGAAGCCGGCGTCGCGGGCGCGTACCGCGATCTGCTCGGCGCCGTTGGAGTGCCCGTCCAGGCCGGGCTTGCCGACCAGCAGCCGCAGCCGGCCGCTGCCCAGCTCGCGCGCGGTGGCGCGCTGGAGGGCTACCGCTGGGCGTTCCGGTCGGTGCTCCGGCTGCACGGCTACCGGTTCGTCCGGCTGATGCAGAAGCCGCTGGTCACGCCGACCC
>NZ_JAEVHJ010000371.1:0-6044 GCF_016802855.1 Micromonospora sp. ATA51
GCGGGGCGGAGCGGCCGGCGGAGCGGGGGGCAACGGCGCCGGCGCGCGCCCGGCGAGGTCGCCGCCTCCAGCATCGCCTCCAGGTGCTCGGCGGGCACCCCCCAGCCGAAGAGCGCGCCCTGCCCGAACCGGCAGCCCGCGGCGACCACCGCGGCCAGCTCGGTCGGGTTGGTGACGCCCTCGGCGATCACCTCCAGCCCGAGCTGGTGACCGAGGCGCATGACGATGTCGACCATCGGCGCGAACGCGGGCCCGTCCCGGCCGACCGGACGCACCGGCTCGTGCTCGGCGACCAGGCTGTGGTCGATCTTCAGGATGTCGATCGGCAGCCGGCGCAGCTGCCCCAGCGAGGAGTAGCCGGCACCGAAGTCGTCCAACGCGATCCGGACCCCGGTGAGCCGCAGCGCGGTCAGCCGCCGGATCAGCTCGTCGAGGTCGGTGGCGACCGCGTGCTCGGTGACCTCCAGCACCAGCCGCTGCGGCGGCACGTGGTGCGCGCGCAGCGCGTCGGCGACCTGCACGACGTACTCCGGGGCGTGCAGCTCGCGCGGGGAGACGTTCACCGACACCCAGACGTCGTGGCCGTCGGCCAGCCAGCGGGAGAGCTGGTAGCAGGCCTGGTGCAGCACCCAGGCGCCCAGCTTGGCGATCATCCCGCACTCCTCGGCGAGCGGGATGAACTCGTCCGGGCGGACGTTGCCCAGCTCCGGGTGGTGCCAGCGGAGCAGCGCCTCGGCGCCGACCGGACGCACCGAGGGCAGCGACGCCACCGGCTGGAACGCCAGCCGCAGCTCGTCGCGCTCGATCGCCCCGCGCAGCTCGTGCTCGAGCGTGGTCCGCCGGCGCAGCAGCTGGTCGTACGCGGCGTCGTACCGCTCGATCCGGTTCTTGCCCCGCTGCTTGGCGTAGCGCAGGGCCAGGTCGGCGTTGCGCAGCAGCAGCTCCACGTCGGGCTCGCCGCAGTTCCCGGCCACCCCGATGCTGACCGAGAGGAAGACCGGCCCCTCGGGCTGGTCGTACGGGCGGCCGAGCACTCCGAGCAGCCGCTCGGCCACCCGGTCGCGTCGGTCGAGCCGCGCATCAGCACCGCGAACTCGTCGCCGCCGAGCCGGGCCGCCAGGTCGCCCGGACGCAGGTTGCCGCGCAGCCGGCGGCCCACCTCGGCGAGCACCACGTCGCCGACGTCGTGCCCGCGCATGTCGTTGACGTTCTTGAAGCCGTCGAGGTCGAGGCCGAGCAGCACGCCGGGCACATCGGCCTCGACGCAGCGGTGCAGCGCCCGCAGCAGCCCGCGCCGGTTGGCCAGGCCGGTCAGCGGGTCGGTGTGCGCCAGCTCGCGGAAGTGCGCCTCCCGCTCGGCCAGCCGGCCGGCGTAGCGGCGCACGTCGTTGAGCGCGAGGTACTGCCGGGCCACCAGCGCGAAGCCCTCGACGCTGCCGGCGACGATGCCGAACGCGTCGAACCGGCCGCCCTGGAGGAGGTGGAACATCGCCGAGGCGGCCATGGCGAACATGGGCACGAAGGCGTACTCGCCGTCCCGGCGGATCAGGTCGACGTCCACCTGGCCGGGCGGGTCGACCCGGTACACCGCCAGGACGGTGGCCAGCAGCCCCGCCGCCTGCACCGCCGCGCCGGTCAGCGCCATCCCCGGGCCGGCCTGGCAGAGCCCGGTGGCCAGGCCGAGCCCGCCGCAGGTCACCCCGGTCACACCGGCGCCGAGCAGGGCGAGCCGGCGCCGGGGCGGGGCGGCCCGCAGTACCATGATCATGGTCAGCCCGGCGGTGAGCGCGGCGGCCAGGGTGGCCAGCACGATCGGTACGCAGGCAATCGGGGTGGCCGCGCCGAGTAGCCGGGTCGGTTCGGTGAACACCACCCAGCCGACGAACCAGAGCGCGCTGGCCATGATCAGGCCGTCGAGGAGCAGCCGGGCGGTGGCGGGCCCGGTCGCGGCCGTCCCGGGCAGCCGGAGCAGGGCGGCGCCGAGGGCGAGCCCGCACAGCGCCGTGCCGATCGACATCAGGGTCGCGAAGCCGGTGCGCTGCCCCTGGTGGTGGGCCCAGTGCTCGCTGTCGGCGAGCGTGGCGGTGACCCCGACGAGGAGGGTGAGCAGCGCGATTCCGGCCGCCGTGGCGAGCAGCACGTGAGCCTGGCGGTGGGGCCCCACCCGGCGGCGGGCGGACGCGGTCAGCAGCGCGGTGGCGACGGCGGCGACGAGCCCGCTCAGCACCGCGACGGCGGCCATGCCCGGGGGGAAGTGCACGACCTCAACTGTGCCGGATGGGCGCACTTCGTGGGGAACCGGGTGCGCAACTGTTGGGACACGGCGCGCGCACCGGGGGGTCGCCGCGAGACCGGTGTCAGACTGGTACGCATGCCTGAGCTGCGGTCGAGGACCTCCACCCACGGTCGGACGATGGCCGGTGCCCGGGCCCTGTGGCGGGCCACCGGGATGACCGACGACGACTTCGGCAAGCCGATCGTCGCCATCGCCAACAGTTTCACCCAGTTCGTCCCCGGTCACGTACACCTCAAGGACCTCGGCGGCCTGGTCGCGGACGCGGTGGCCGAGGCCGGCGGGGTGGGCCGGGAGTTCAACACCATCGCGGTGGACGACGGCATCGCGATGGGCCACGGCGGCATGCTCTACTCGCTGCCCAGCCGGGAGCTGATCGCCGACGCGGTGGAGTACATGGTCAACGCGCACTGCGCGGACGCCCTGGTCTGCATCTCCAACTGCGACAAGATCACCCCGGGGATGCTGCTGGCCGCGCTGCGGCTGAACATCCCGACCGTCTTCGTCTCCGGCGGCCCGATGGAGGCCGGCAAGACGGTGGCGATCGAGGGGATCGTGCACTCCAAGATCGACCTGATCGACGCGATGATCGCGTCCTCCAACGAGGCGGTCACCGACGACCAGCTCGGCGAGATCGAGCGCTCGGCCTGCCCGACCTGCGGATCCTGCTCCGGCATGTTCACCGCCAACTCGATGAACTGCCTGACCGAGGCGATCGGTCTGGCGCTGCCGGGCAACGGGTCGACGCTGGCCACCCACGCCGCCCGCCGGTCGCTCTTCGTCGAGGCCGGCCGCACCGCCGTGGAGATCGCCAAGCGCTGGTACGACGGCGACGACGCCTCGGTGCTGCCCCGCGCCATCGCCAACCGGAGCGCCTTCGAGAACGCGGTCGCCCTGGACGTGGCCATGGGCGGGTCGACCAACACGATCCTGCACCTGCTCGCCGCCGCCCGGGAGGCCGAGCTGGACTTCGACGTGGCCGACATCGACGCCATCTCCCGCCGGGTGCCCTGCCTGGCCAAGGTCGCCCCGAACTCGCCGCAGTACCACATGGAGGACGTGCACCGGGCCGGCGGCATCCCGGCCATCCTCGGCGAGCTGGACCGCGCCGGCCTGCTCGACCGGGACGTGCACGCGGTGCACTCCCCCAACCTGGAGCGCTGGCTCGCCGACTGGGACGTGCGCGGCGGGTCGGCCACCCCGGAGGCGGTCGAGTTGTTCCACGCCGCCCCGGGCGGGGTGCGCACCACCGAGCCGTTCTCCACCACCAACCGCTGGTCGTCCCTGGACACCGACGCGGCCGGCGGCTGCGTGCGGGACCGGGAGCACGCCTACTCGGCCGACGGCGGGCTGGCCATCCTGCACGGCAACCTGGCCCCGGACGGCTGCGTGGTGAAGACCGCCGGGGTGCCGGAGGAGTGCCTGACGTTCCGCGGCCCGGCGAAGGTCTACGAGTCCCAGGACGACGCGGTGTCGGCCATCCTGGCCAAGCAGGTGGTCGCCGGCGACGTGGTGGTGATCCGGTACGAGGGCCCGAAGGGCGGCCCGGGCATGCAGGAGATGCTCTACCCCACTTCCTTCCTGAAGGGTCGCGGGCTGGGCCGGTCCTGCGCGCTGCTCACCGACGGGCGGTTCTCCGGCGGTACCTCCGGCCTGTCGATCGGGCACGTCTCCCCGGAGGCGGCCTCCGGCGGGCTGATCGCGCTGGTCCGCGAGGGCGACGAGATCGTCATCGACATCCCGGGGCGCTCCATCGAGCTGAACGTTCCCGAGGACGTGCTGCAGGCCCGGCGGGTGGCCGAGGAGAAGCGGGACCGCCCGTACACCCCGACCGACCGGCAGCGACCGGTGTCGGCGGCGCTGCGCGCGTACGCCTCGATGGCCACCTCGGCCAGCGACGGCGCCTACCGACGCGTCCCGGAGTGAGCGGCCGGGGCTCCCACTCGGCGCCCCGGCCTGTCCGCTGACGAAGTGATCCGACGGAGGGCCGCCAGGAGGGATCAGGCGGTGACGGCTGTCACGGGTGCGGCTGCGTCGGCTCCGCCCAGCGCGACGGTCCGGGCGTGCCGGATCGCGGCCGGGGTGTCCGGGAAGACCAGCCCCTCGCGGCGCAGCTCGTCGGCGATCCCCAGGGTGCTGAGCACCTGGTCGTGGCCGGGGGTGATGCCGGAGAGCAGGACGGTGATGCCGCGTCCCCGCAGCCGGCGGATCGCGTCGCCGAGCACGTGCGCCCCGGTGGCGTCCATCGTCGTCACCCGGGACATCCGCAGGATGACCACCCGGACGTCGGCGACCTCGGAGAGTTCCAGCAGGAAGGTGTGCGCGGCGGCGAAGAAGAGCGGCCCGTCCAGCCGGTAGGCCACGATGTGCTCGGCCAGCAGCGCGTGCTCCTCGGCGCGGTGCTCGCCGGCGTCGAGGGGAACCTGTTCCAGCCGGGCGCTGCGGGCGACCGCGCGCAGCGCGAGCACGACGGCGACAGCCAGTCCGACGGCCACGGCGGTCACCAGGTCCCAGATCACGGTGACGGCGAAGGTGAGCACCAGCACGACCGCGTCGCCGCGGGTGGCCCGGGCGAGCGCCCAGAGCGAGCCGGCCTCGACCATCCGCACGGTGGTGGCCAGCAGCACGCCGGCCAGCGCGGCGAGGGGAATCCGGCCGACCAGCGGCGCGGCGGCCAGCACGATCGCCGCGAGGGCCACGGCGTGGGTGAGGGCGGCGAGTTTCGAGGCCGCCCCGCCGCGGACGTTCACCGCCGTGCGGGCGATGGCGGCGGTCGCCGGGATGCCGCCGAAGAGCGGCGAGGCGAGGTTGGCCAGGCCCTGGCCGAAGAGTTCCCGGTCCGGGTCGTGCCGCTGGCCGACGGTCATCCCGTCGGCGACGGTGGCCGACAGCAGGCTCTCCAACGCGGCGAGGGCCGCCACCGCGAGCGCGCTGGGCAGCAGCATGCCCACCGCGTCGAGGTCGAGGAAGCCCAGCGACGGCGCGGGCAGGCCCTGCGGGAGCGCGCCGATGCGCACCAGGTCGACCGGGGCGAGCTCGGCGAGGACGGTCGCGGCGGCCACCCCGAGCAGCGAGAACGGCAGCCGGGGACGCCACCGGGCGCCGAGCAGCATGAGCGCCGCGACGGCGAGGGCCACCGCGAGGGCCGCCGGTTTCGGATGTACGACGAACCGGGCGACCGCGTCGGCGGCCACCGCCCAGACCTTCTCGCCGTGGGCGCCGGTCACGCCCAGCGCGGCGGGGACCTGTTGCAGGGCGATCACCACGGCGATGCCGGCGGTGAAGCCCTCGATCACCGGGGTGGGCAGGTAGCGGACGTACCGGCCGAGGCGGGCCAGGGCGAGGGCGATCAGCACCAGGCCGGCCATCGCCCCGACCATGAGCACCCCGGTGGGGCCGAAGCGCTGCACCACCGGCACCAGGACCACGGTCATCGCCCCGGTGGGCCCGGAGACCTGGAGGTTGGAGCCGCCGAAGACGGCGGCCACCGCGCCGGCGACCACGGCGGTGACCAGGCCCGCCTGGGCGCCCAGCCCGGAGGTGACGCCGAAGGCCAGAGCCAGCGGCAGCGCCACCACCGCCACGGTCAGCCCGGCCAGCAGGTCCCGCCGGGGCGAGCGGCGGGCCGCCGCCCAGTCGGCCCGGCCGGGCAGCCAGCCCGAGCCAGTCGGCTGCGGAGCAGGACGCCGACCCGCCGCAGCCGGTGCCCGCTCGTGCCTGGCCGGCGCGAGGGTCCCCTGCCGGCGCCGCC
>NZ_JAEVHJ010000372.1:0-5983 GCF_016802855.1 Micromonospora sp. ATA51
CTTGGCCAGGGCCTCGCGGGCGCCGGCGTCACGCTGGTGCTTCCACGCCGCGAGCAGCGACGTGTACAGGCCTTCCCGACGAAGCAGGGCACCCTTGCCGGCCTTGTCGAGGGTCTCGTACTCGGCCGGGATCCGCGCCTTGTACGCGGCGGTGTATGTCCTTGTTCGGGGCTTTGCTGGTACCTCGGGGTCGGGTTCCGGATGATGCAATGTCACGGGGGTGGATCTCCTTGCACGCCCTCACGGGTCAGAGTTTCAGCAGCTCAGGCCGCCTCCTTCAAGGTTGCCACAGAGGGGGAGGCGGGCAGGACGGCTGGCGCACCCGACCCGCTCAGGGAGCCTGTGCCCGCAGACAACACCTCAGGGTTCCAAGGGTTGATGGGCGGTACCGGGCGATGCGACCGCGACCTCATCGCCGTGGCCATGGCTTGGTTAACTCCCACGGCGGCTTTGACCGCAACTCAGCACAGATGATCGTGCAGCAGCGCCTGCTCTACCGCCGTAGCGCCTGCATAACTATGCACGCTTGGCGGAGAGCACAACGTCCGCTTCTGCCGCGATCAGCGTGCTGAGGTGTCGCAAATCAGTTGGCGGACGCGTGTCGCGCATCAGTCGACGGAGGACAGGGTGTGTGGCGAGATGCTAGTCCCACCACCTGCTTGACGAATCCGTCCCAGCACATGCACGACAGTCGGCCTTGGTTCCTCGGTCGCCCTGGTTACAGTCGGTGACATCTGAGTGCCTGCGGGCGCACTCAAACTCAGGCAGAGAACCAACCAATGCCGCCAAGACGCCATGCACGAGGGGAAGGCCGCCCAGCTCGCTGATCCCGACCCATGCGATGTCGTCATGCTCGTCAGGTGCACGGTTGGTGGGAGAGCCAACCCAGTCTCCAATTTGCCAGACGCCCACGTGAACGGCGTCCTCACCACTGCCGTCATGCACGACGCCCAACCGTGAAGCGGACTCCGCCACAATGTGAACACCGAGCTCCTCGTGCATCTCACGCGCGAGGGCTTGTAGTTCCGACTCACCCGCTTCGACTTGCCCCCCGGGCAGATCCCAGACATCTGGGTATGCCCGTTTGGTCGGCCTGCGGTGTACTAGCAGGACCGCGCCGTTTTCAACGAGTGCGCCTGTGACGACGACATGCATGACGGGATTAGAGCACAGGGATAGGACAAGCTCGTTCCAGCCAAAGGGGACGCCCAGACGTCCGGATCTGCCGCCGTGGGTGCGCCGGCCGCGGGCGGTCGTCACAGCGCGTGAGCCTCCTTGGCGCTGGCGACCCCGCTCATAGCCGACAAGAGGGTTCCCACGGCGAATCCGTGCCATCGAGCGTGTGGCCACCCGTCGGGCCGTGGCGGGCAGCCCACGTAATAGCGATGAATAGCGATGGGATCTTGGTTGTACTAGTCTTCGCGCCATGGCCTTGCGTCCGGACCAGTTCTATGACCACGCGGTGGCCGTCGCGGACAGCGAGCGGCGGCTTCCGCTGGCGCGCATGACGGGATGGGACATCAGCCCGTTCGAACAGGATGGATTGCGCGTCGCGCCGCTGCGCCCGCCGGTGCTGCCCGAGCCCGCCCGGCACGGCGAGGATCCGGCGGAGTGCCGGAACTGTCAGGAGCGCGACGAGGGAATCTGGTTCAACGATCACTGGCGGCTGGCCCGTGTCCCGGGAGTGGGCGTGCCGCTGGTGCTGATGCTGTACCCGCGCGATCACTATGACATGGCGGATCTCCCTGACGATCTCGCCGCGGAGCTGGGACTGCTGACCACGCGAATCGTCCGCCACGTGCAGGCTCTGCCGCACATCTCGCGAGCCCACGTCTACCGCATCGGCGACGGCGCCGCTCACCTGCACGTCTGGTTCTTCGCCCGGCCGGAGGGCCAGGCGCAGCTCTACGGATCCTGGCTGGTCGTCTGGGACGACCTCCTGCCGGAGTATCCCGCCGACGTCGCCGAGGCCGACGCCGCGATCGTGGCTGATGCCCTGGTCGCCTCGCATGGGGGCCGCCGATCGGCCGCCACCCCGCCGCATGCCTGACCGGCTGATCCGCAGCAGCAACCGCTCCCGTCACCGCCGCGCCGCCATCCTCATCTGCCGCCGAGCGGGCGCGCTGGAAGGCAGGAACTCCCGTCACCCTCCGTAGACATCTGGCACGGGCATCGACCCGACCCCGTGCACGCACGTGCCGAGTTGAGGACGCCGCATCAGGCGTAACCTGGCGGGTCACGTTCCGATGGCACCGGTAGCTTGGGCGCGTGTCTTCCCACCTCAGTCAAGGTGCGTCCGGAGCAATCCGGCGCTTCGCCGGTTGGATCGCGCGCGGCTCGGTCGGCCATCCCATGCTGGAGGGCATCAACTACTGGGACGAGTTGAAGGATTCGCCCTCCCAGATGGAGACCTGCTTCGCCATCTTCGCCAACGTCCTCGAACTCGATGAGCACGGACAGCCGATCAACGAGAAGTACGCCGAACGCCGGGCCGCGACGTTTCTCTACCGGTACTGCACCGGAGCCCTACCCCCGGGAGAACCAGACCTCGAGTTTTGGGAGGTCGATCTCTACTGACATGAGACGAGGCTGCCGAGGACAACCAGTGGCCGACACATCCCGCGACGAACCACACCGTGACTAGGAGACATCCTCTCGGTAGCCGCTGACAGCGCGGGTGACCGCCTGACGCGTCCCTCCTGTTCGGGACCGCATGTGATGATCGGCTCGTGAGCCTTCGTGAGTGGGAGCGCCTGACGCATATCGAGCGGGCTTTTTTCATCAACTCGTTCGAGATGGACATCCTGCCCGGCGTGTTCGGTGACCTGGACCCCGCCCAGCCGGAGCCGTCGCTGTCCGAGCTGGCCTTCGTCCTGCTGAGGTTGGTGGACAACGGCTGGATGGAGATGGGCCGTTACGTGCGGTGGGTTGCCGATGACGGTCGGGATGACTTGGCGCACGGCGATCCTGTGCCGAGGGACCAGCTGTCGGCGCTGCTGGCAGACCCAGCCAGCTGGGAGTACCCGGATGACCCGAGTTGGATCGGCGCGCTGACGCTGGTGAAGACCGAAGCCGGCAGGACAATCAGCCGGATGTCCGCCGACGAGATTGCCGCACGCGACAACGTGTAGGCGCGCACGCCTCCAGGCTTGCTCTTCTGCCGCTGACCGGGCTGCCTGCTTCAGGCAGCTTGTTCGCTACGGCGTGACGGCTGGGGTGGCGGTCGCCCGGCGCCGTCATGGACGGTGGACGGGTGAAGCCCGCGCTTGTATTGCTGCACAGCTTGTTGCTGGGTCCTCTGACCTGGGCTCCCGTGGCGGCCAAGCTGAGGGCCCTGGGCGCGGCTACGGTGGTGCCGTCGTTAGTCCACGTGGCCGATGCCGACGACCCGCCGTTTTGGCCACGGATCGGCGCCGCTGTCAAAGACAGCGTCTCCCACCTACCGCAGGACCAGCCGATCGTGCTGGTTGCCCACAGCAACGCTGGTCTTCTGGTTCCGGTTGTCGTACAGGCGGCCGGTCGTCCGGTCGTTGGCTGCTTGTTCGTCGATGCCAGCCTGCCCTCGCGTTCCGGACCGACGCCTGCCGCGTCACCCGAGCGGCTGGCCTACCTGCGGTCGATAGCGGCGGAGGGTCGGTTGCCGCAGTGGACGACATGGTGGGAGGAGAACACCGTCGCGCCGCTGTTTCCCGATCCCCGGACCAGATCAATGGTCTCGGCCGAGCAGCCCCGGCTCCCGTTGAGCTACTACGAGCAGCAGTTCCCGGTGCCCCCAGGTTGGGATCATCGGCCATGCGGGTATCTGTTGTTCGGGCCGCCGTACGACCGCATGGCGCAGGATTCACGGACACGGGGCTGGATCGTTGGGGAGGTCCCTGGGTGTCAGGGTTGGGTGAGACCAGCGGTTCAGAGCAAGTAGCCCGCCCGGGGCGAGGATGGATTCTCCTTCGATGACGATTTCCAGCACCAGCATGCCTGTCGGGCACGATGGGGCCATGACGACGGATGGACCTCGAGCTGACCGGCCCCGGCGGCGTTCGTTCGCTCCAGCGGAGAAGCTGCGGCTGCTCGCCGAGTACGAGCAGGCCGTCGCCGAGGGCGACGGAAACGGGTATCTGCGCCGGAACGGCTTGTACTCGTCGTTGATGAGCGAGTGGCGCCGCGCCCGCGACGCCGGCCTGCTCGAGGGCAAGAAGCCCGGGCAGAGCATAGGCAAGCCCAGCGGGGAGCAGGCCGAGATCGCCCGGCTGCGCCGCCAGTTGGAGCAGGCCAACCGCAAGATCGCCCGGACCGCGGCCGCGTTGGACATCATGGGAAAAGTTGCTTCCTGCCCTGTGGGCGGGCCCGTTCCGGGCTGAAAATGGGTGTGGTCGCCCGCCGACTCCGTGTGCGCTTGGTCTTTGAGGCCGTGGAAAAGTCGGGTGCGGGGAGCTGCGCCATGGGCCCTTCACTGTTGCTTCGAGCACGCGGATCAGCTTCGCCTTCGTCTTCAGCAGCTCCTGCGGGCGGCCTCTCGTGAACGTCGAGGGTGGGGAGGACCGGGTGTTGGAGTCGACTCAGGACAACGAGGAGATCATCGAGCGGATCGCAGCGCTGGACATCGGCAAGGCAGAGTTGGTGTGTTGCGTGAGGGTGCCTGGCCAAGGGCCGGGGGGTCGACGGCGGCAGGAAGTGTCTGCACACTCCACGATGACCCGGTCGTTGCTGGTGATGGCGGACCGGCTTCACGAACTGGGTGTCACCAGGGTCGTGATGGAGTCGACCTCGGACTACTGGAAGCCGGCGTTCTACCTGCTCGAGGCGGCCGGGTTCGACACGTGGCTGGTCAACGCCAAGGACGTCAAACATCTGCCGGGGCGTCCGAAGACGGACCGGCTGGACGCGGTCTGGCTGTGCAAGGTCGCCGAACGGCAGATGATCCGGCCGAGTTTCGTTCCCCCGGCACCCATCCGGGAACTGCGGGACCTGACCCGGTACCGGGTCGATCTGATCTCCACGCGCACCGCGGAACGCAACCGGGTCGAGAAACTACTCGAAGACGCGCAGATCAAGTTGAGCGTGGTGGCCAGCGACATTTTCGGGTTGTCCGGCCGAGACATGATGGCCGCGTTGATCGCCGGACAGCGAGATCCGAAGGCCCTGGCCCAGATGGCCCGTAGCCGGCTCCGCACGAAGATCACACAGTTGGAAGAGGCGTTCGTTGGGCGCTTCACCGACCACCACGGGTTCCTGCTCGCCAAGATGCTGGCCCGTGTCGACGCGATCACCGCGGATATCGCCGACGTGGACCAGCGGATCGAGGAACAGATCGGCCCGTTCATCGATGCCGGTCGGCGGCTGGACGAGATCCCCGGCGTCGGTCCGGCCACCGCCCACGTGATCATCTCCGAGATCGGCGTGGACATGAGCAGGTTCCCGACTCCCGCCCACTTGGCGTCGTGGGCCCGCTTCGCCCCGGGTGTGAAGGAATCCGCTGGCAAGAAGAAGGGCGCCGGATTCACCGGGCACGGTAATCCCTACCTGGCCCGGGTACTGGGCGAGGCCGCGGTCGCCGCCGGCAAAACCGACACCTTCCTCGGCGAACGCTACCGGCGCATCGCCAGACGCCGTGGCAACCGGCGCGCCATCGTCGCTGTCGGCCGATCCATCCTGACCGTCGTCTGGCACCTGCTGGCCGACCCGACGACCAGATTCACCGACCTCGGTTCAGCCTTCTACGACACCCGCGTCAACCCCGAACGCCGCAAACGCAACCACGTCCGCCAACTCGAAGCACTCGGTTACACCGTCACCCTCGCGTCAGCCGCCTGACCAGCCATCTCTTGATCCATCCCGGCTCCGCCGGGACGCTGACGCCTGCCCACTCACGGTTCATTTTCGGATCAGCACACGCGCTCTTGGCCGAGATCTCCGAGAGCGCGGACACCGACACCAAGCCGACCAAGCCCTGACCGACGCCCACGCGCAGTTGCTCGCCGCGGCG
>NZ_JAEVHJ010000373.1:0-5975 GCF_016802855.1 Micromonospora sp. ATA51
GGCGGACAGTGCGGGGATCGGGCATGATGACATCGGCGGGTGAGGTCCTCGGGGTGTCGTGAAGCGTAGAGAACTCCATGATCACCGACGCGATCTCACGTCTGGCCCAGTCCACGGTCTCGCAGCATCTCAAGATCCTGACTGAGGTCAGGTTCTTCCTCCTCGAAGCCGTGAGCAACGCCCGCCATTACCGGACCAACACCCGCTGCGTGTCGCGCTTCCCCAGCGCCGCCGATGTCGTCATGGGCAAACCCGCGCCCGCTGCTGTCGGCAAGTTGATGATCGAGACCGGACTTGTCGTTCACGCGACGTCGCCTCGGGCACGGGCGCGGCCGGCTCAGCAGGGCAGGGCAGCAGGAACGAGCGGCCGGACGAGCTGTTCGCCGTGTAGGCGGGAAGGTTGTGTCATGCCGGCGGCAACGGCAGATGCGTCCCGCGTCAGCATGCTCAACGAGCCTGACGACAGTGGGTCTGGGCCGAGCAGGGCCTCGTCTGTGGCTGTCCTGAGAGGAGGGGCGGGCATACTGCAGGCATGCGTGACGGCCTGCATGGACCGAACGTGATCGCCGCTGGGCAGTCCGTGCTGCTTCTCGTAGCGGTCAGCGGCGGTGAGGCCGTGCACCTCGCGCGCCGGCAGGAGCCGCCGGCGCTAGGTCGCAGCGCCGTACTCGACCGCTACCTCACGCGCGGGGATAGTGAGCAGGAGGCGGTCCAATGGCGATATGACGTCCAGGCGCTGCGGGAGCCGGTCTGGGAGCACATGACGATGTGCGGCCGGGTATGGGCGCTGATGGTCGGCGGTGACGGCGGCACGCTGAGCAGGTGCCGGGAGCCGGCGTACGCGCCGACGTGCCGACGGTGTCTGACGCTGATGGACCGCCTGTTCCCCGCGCCGGCGGTCGACCGCAGAGTCCCGGTTGTCGCGCAGGTGATCTGCGACGTGGTGCGTGAGCACGGGTACGCGGAAGTGCGGGAGGTGCCAGGTGACCAGCTCGCCGTCCTGCGGAAGGAGATTCGGTCGCTGATCAGACAGCGGACGGGCCACCCCGCCCAGACCCTCGTTCACGGCGATCTCCTGCTGGTGGTGTGTGATCCGCTGCGTGACCGGAAGGCGGAGATGCGGGCAGCAGCCGAGGCGGTAGGAGCAGTGCTGTTTGGGGATCAGCCGCTGCCGGCCGCGCGACCCGAGCGTTCATGGGTCGTCAGGTGGACCGCGTGGGACCTGGGGTAGACGTCGGGGTGTCGTGCTGTCGGCCTTTCTGCGCGCTCGCCAATTGCGGTTACCTGAGCTGGATCTGGCCCTGACACGGCAGCAGCGCGGGCTCCTGGATGCGGTCAGACGGGCTGGCTGCGGTGCTCGCTGCTGTCGATCCTGCCCTCCCCCACGGCCCGCATGCCGACGGCGGCGACAAGGCATGCGGTGGTCACGGCGGCGAGTAAGACGTGGTAGCCGCCGTGCGGCAAGAGCGTGGCGGCGAGCAGCGGCGCGGCGGCTTTGGCCGTGGTGACGGGGGCGGTGAGGCGTCCGGCGATGGTGGCGTAGGCGGTGGTGCCGTACCGGTCGGCGAGGAGAGCTGGGGTGGCGAGACTGGCGATGCCGAACCCGAGTCCGAAGCCGGTGACGGTGATGATCGCGCCGATCGGGGTCCCGGCGAGCGGCGGCATGGCGAGGACGGCGAGGGCTTGGGTGGCGAAGACGGCGGCGACGATGGTGGTCACGGCCAACCGCCGGCGGGCGGCGGTCAGGAGAAGGCGTCCAGTGACGGACAGGACACCGAGCAGGCCGGCGATGGAGGCGGCGAAAGTTGCCGGGTGGCCGCGACTGGCGAGGTAGCCGACGATGTGGACGGTCATGGTGCTGGTGGCCGCGCCGTGGGCGGTGAACGTGCCGGCAAGGATCCAGAACCTGGCATCACGCATGGCGGCGCGCGCGACAGATCGCCGCTGCGTGTTGTCCTGCCGCTCGGGCGGGGCCGATAACGCGGCGGGCGGGGCCGGAGGTTTGCGGATGGTGAGGGCGTGCAGGGGCACCGTCACCACGCCGTAGATGGCGGCGAGGACGAGCAGGGTGCCGCGCCAGCCGAGGTGTGCGTCGAAGAAGCCGGCGAGCGGCATGAAGATGGTGCTGGCGAACCCGGCGACGATGGTGACGGCGAGCAGCGCGGTGGCGCGCCGCTCGGGGGTGAACCAGGTGACGATGACCGCGAAGGCGGGTTCGTAGAGGACCATGGCGCCGGTGATGCCGATGCCGATCATGACGGCGTAGAGCCGCCAGATGGTCTGGACTTGGGACCAGGCGATCAGCAGTACCGTGGCGGTGATGGAGCCGGTGGTCATCAGGGCGCGTCCGCCGTGGCGGTCGAGCCACCGCCCGACAGGGATGGCCATGAGGGCGCCGGCGAGGACAGAGGCGGTCAGCGCTCCGGTGACAGCGGTGGTGGAAGCGCCGATGGTGGCCGCCATCGGGCCGAGCAGGACGGCGTAGGCGTAGTAGAGAGTGCCGTAGCCGATGGTGGTGGTGATGGCGAGGGCGGCGACGATGCGCCGCCCGTGGCGCCCGCCCACCGTGGGGTCGGCGGGCGCCATCGTGGAGGTGGTCATCAGCTGCCGCAGCAGCCGCCGGTCTGGCCGCCAGCAGGTGCTACGTCGAGGCTGATGAGGTTCAGCGGCGTGGACAGCAGCCCACCGGAGATGCCGATGGCCAGGCCCTTGCCGGCCGTCTCCGCCGCCGGGGCCGGTCCGCAGCAGCTGTCGGTGCCGGTGGAGTCGGTGGGGTTGCTGTTGCAGACGCCGGTCTCGGGCAGGTCGAGCTGGACGTCCCGGGCGGCGTCCCAGTCCCCGGCGAGGGCGGCGACGACGGAGCGGACCTGCTCGTATCCGGTGGCCATGAGGAACGTCGGCGCGCGGCCGTAGCTCTTCATGCCAACGGCGTAGTAGCCGACCTCCGGATGTGCGAGCTCGTCCACGCCGTGCGGGGGCACGGTGCCGCAGGAGTGCTCGTTCGGGTCGATCAGCGGGGCGAGGGCACGGGTGGCGCCCATGATCGGGTCGAGGTCCAGGCGCAGCTCGGCGGCGATCGAGTGGTTGGGTCGGAAGCCGGTGGCGGCGACGATCCGGTCGACCGTGATGGACTCGTCGGCGCGTCGGCGTGGCGGACGACGACGGCGACCCGACCGTCGGCCGGGGCGAGGGCGTGGACGGAGAAGCCGGTGAGCAGCCGGATCCGGCCGGCGTCGACGTGCTCGCGCAGCCGGGAGCCGAGCGCGCCGCGGGCGGGCAGGGCGTCGGCGTCGCCGCCGCCGTAGGTGCGGGCCGGGCTGGCCGAGCGGATCGCCCAGGTCACCTCGGTACCGGGCTCGGCAGCGGCCAGCTCGGCGAGGGAGAGCAGGGTGTTGGCGGCGGAGTGGCCGGCGCCCACGATCAGGGTGTGCTGGCCGGCGAAGCGGTCCCGGTCCGCGCCGAGCACGTCCGGCAGGGCGTGCTCGAGGAACGCGGCCACGTTCGTCTCCCCCCGGGCGGGCAGGCCGGAAGCGCCGAGCACGTTGGGAGTCCCCCAGGTGCCGGAGGCGTCGATGACCGCGCGGGCCAGCAGCTCGTCACCGTCGGCAAGTCGGATCAGGAACGGCGTCTGCTCGCGGCCGGCGGTGCGCAGCCGGTCCAGGCCGAGGCGGCTGATCGCCTCCACCCGCGCGCCGTAGCGCAGGTGCGGCTTGAGCTGCGGAAGCTCCGCGAGGGGCTGGAGGTATTCGGCGACGAGCTCCGCGCCGGTGGGCAGGGCGTCCTCGGCCGGGGCGACCCAGCCGGCGTCGTCGAGCAGCCGGCGCGCGGCCGGGTCGACGTTGTACCGCCACGGGGAGAACACCCGCACGTGCCCCCACTGCCGCACCGCCGCGCCAACGGTGTCACCGGCCTCCAGAAGAAGGAAGGGCAGGCCACGCTCGTGCAAGTGGGCGGCGGCGGCCAAACCCACCGGGCCCGCGCCGATCACCACGACGGGCAGCTCGGTCAGGACGCTCATCGGAAAACTCCTCTGTGTCGAAAACTGTCGAATCAAGAAGGTGCGGTTGTGCTGGGGCAGGCGGAGCGGCAGGGGTTCAGGTGATGACGGGGCTGCGGCGTTCAAGGAAGGACGACGTCACGCCATCGGCCGTGGTGCCGACCGACGCGCTCACGGATGCCGATGACCCGGAAGCCGGCGCGCTTGCGCAGAGCCAGGCTGGCGGGTTCTCCGAAAAGACATCGGACTGGGTGGTCCAGATCCCGGCGGCCTCGGTGGACGCGATCAGGGCATCGAGAAGCAGGCGCCGGAGCCGGTGATCTGCAGGGCGGCGGCGGGGTCGCCGGTGAAACCGCCGACGGCGGGGCTGTTCTCGCTCATGTCGGGTCCTTCCTCAGCGGGGGATCGTCAGCGTGTAGGCGGTGGTGCGGGCGCGGTCATAGAGGCGCTCGACCCGCTGCACGGGAGTGGACACCCGGGCACACGAGTCGCAGAACCGGACACCAGCCACGGGTGTTGGCCGGCGGCGCGTAAAGCCAAACATGGTAGGCCCCATTTCCTCATGACGCCCTGTCTTGACGTCCGTCTAACCAGAGACTTGCACACTGATTAGAGAGATGTCAACCTAGAGGCATGTCAAAGCAAGAAGCACCGCTTCGCCTCATCGACCTCAACGCCGACACACCGTGCTGCCCCCCGCTGGCGCAGCGGCGGGTTCCCGCCGAGACGGCCGCAGTGCTCGCGCCCGCGTTCAAGGCCCTCGGCGACCCGGTGCGGCTGCAGCTGATGTCGATGATCGCCTCCGCCGAAGACGGGGAGGCCTGCGTGTGCGACCTGACCCCGGCGTTCGACCTGACCGGGCCGACGATCTCGCACCATCTCAAGACGCTGCGCGAGGCGGGCCTGGTGGATGCCGAACGGCGGGGCACCTGGGTCTACTACCGCGCCCGGCCGGGGATCCTGCGCCAGCTCGCCGCCTTGCTGTCGGTCGAGCCGGCCCCCTCGTCGCAGGCGTAAACCGCCGCGCAAACCTCCTGCTCGCAGGGCGGAATGCCAGGAGGGGGCCGAACGCGATCAGCGTTGAGCGCCGGATCCCGTGCGCGAGGCGACTCCCGCTTTCCGCTGCCAACCCTGGTGAGGCCGGCCCGACACGTGAGCGGCGAGGGCAGTCATGACGTGGGCGGCGTCGCGGCCGATGCCGCGCAGGGTGTTCGAGGCGAAGGATCGCTGGAACTCCAACCCGAGATAGACCAGACCTGGATGAGTGGTGGAGATCCCACCCACCTGCTGCGGTGCGCCGTGGTCGAGGGCGCCCAGGGGCTGGAGGTAGGCAAGGTCCTGGCGGTAGCCGGTGGCGAAGATGACCGCGTCGACCGGCTCGGGCGTGGCGTCGGCCCAGATCACCCCCTCGGGCGTGAAGGCGGTGAACATCCCCCGCCGCTGAAGCAGACCGGATGCGAGGGCGTCGCGGTAGACGCCGGTGTCGAGCACGGTCGCGTGTCGGACAAGACGAGTGAGGACGCGGCGTGGCAGGCGGTCCGCGCCGGTGACCCGCAGCCAGTGGTGGAGGTCCCGCCCGCTGAGGCGTTGGGGCAGGAAGCGCACGGGTTCCCGGGTGGCGAGCGTGACGCGGGCGTGGGCCGCGATCTCGTAGGCGACCTGGACGGCGGAGTTGCCGGCGCCCACGACGATCACCCGCTTGCCCGCGTACGCCTCCGGCCGGCGGTAGTGGGCGACGTGCCGGAGATCGCCGGCGTAGTCGTCCTGGCCGGGCAGCGTCGGCAGGTAAGGGTTGCCGAAGGATCCTGTGGGGCTCGTAAAGCCGGTTCGGCTATGCTGCCTGCGAATACTCGTTGATCAACCCGCCGAGGATCGGGCGCGTCGGATCCTGGCGGCGGTCAAGTCAGTGACTCCCGACGGCGGGTTTGGCGGCTGTTGGCAGAGCGATCGATGTGGTCGGTGGCTGTTGTAGTGGGCC
>NZ_JAEVHJ010000374.1:0-5939 GCF_016802855.1 Micromonospora sp. ATA51
CCACCCCGACCGGGACCGGTTCGGACCCGGCCCTGGCCGGGGCGGGACTGGCCGGGGCGGCGGCCCGGCCGGCCGGCGTCGAACGGGACCCGCCGGGCAGCAGCTCCGGCACCCGCCGGGCAGCCACGTCCTCGACCCAGCCGACCAGCACGGTGACCATGCCCACCAGGGCGAACACCAGCACCACCCGGACCGCCAAGCCGACCGGGTCCCGGCGGGACCAGCCGACCAGGTCCACCAGCGGGGTGAGTGCCACCACGAAGGGCATGTGCCAGAGATAGACGGTGAGCGCCCGCCGGTTCAGCACGGTGACCACCCGGCCGACGACGGCGTTGCGGTCCACCCACCCGGCGCCGGCCGCGCCCGGCCGATGGCCACCAGGGTGAACGCCGCCGACCAGAGGGCGTTGCCCAGGTGGATGTCGTTGAGGTCGTAGCCGCGCGGGCCGGGGTGGGTGAAGATCCAGGTCAGCCCGGCGGCGCCGAGGGCCAGCGCGGCCGGCACCAGGACCCGGCCGGCCAGCCGGCGCAGCAGGCCGTCGTGGTGGGCGAAGCCGAGCAGCCAGGCGCCGAAGTAGAGACCGAACTCGCGCAGCACGGTGGGCGCGGCCGGCAGGACCCCGAACTCGATCACCGCGAGCAGGGCGTACGGGGCGAGGAGGGTGGGCAGCGGGGCACGGCGGAACAGCCACAGGGCGAGCGGCGAGGCGAGCACGAACCACAGGTAGTCCCGCAGGTACCAGATCATGCTCAGCGCGACCGACCCCCAGCCGTTGGCCGGCGGGTCGCTGACCGGGAAAAGCCAGAGCAGCACCTTCGGGGTCAGCGGCAACCCGGTGAGCAGCATGGCCGGCACGAAGAGCGCCGACAGCACCCAGAGCGACGGGAGCAGGCGGCGCAGTCGCCGCAGGACGGCCGGCGGGCCGGTGCGGTCCAGGGAGGCGGCCATCAGCGAGCCGGCGAGCGCGAACATCACCGACATCGCCGGGAAGATCAGGGTCAGTGCCGCGGAGCCGGTGACGTGGTAGACGACGACTCGGACGATGGCCAGGAAGCGGAGCAGATCGAGGTATCGATTGCGCATCAGCCTGCATCTATGTTGGGGGCGGGGGGCTAGCCGTCCCCTACCCTCCGACGCGGCCGGACGAAACCGGCGCGCGGGCGGGGCGAAAAGTGAAACTTGCCATATTCCCCGACCGATCCGGACCAGCGCCGCCACCACCGCAACGCCGAACCGCCGGCCCCCTGAACAGGGAGCCGGCGGCCGGACGTACGGTCAGAAGCCGAGCTTGCGCAGCTGCTTCGGGTCGCGCTGCCAGTCCTTCGCGACCCGGACGTGCAGGTCCAGGTAGACCCGGGTGCCGAGCAGCTCCTCGATCTGCCGGCGGGCGGTCGTGCCGACCGCCTTGAGCCGGCTGGCCCGGTGGCCGATCACGATCGCCTTCTGGCTGGGCCGCTCGACGTAGAGGTCGGCGTAGATCTTCATGACCTGGCCCTCGGGGATCATCTCCTCCACCACCACGGCGATGGAGTGCGGCAGCTCGTCGCGCACCCCCTCCAGGGCCGCCTCCCGGATCAGCTCGGCGACCAGCACCTGCTCGGGGTCGTCGGTGAGCATGTCGTCCGGGTAGAGCTGCGGCGACTCGGGCAGGTAGCCGGTCATCACGTCGACCAGGGTGTCCACCTGGTGCCCGGAGACCGCGCTCACCGGCACCACGGCCGCGAAATCGCCCAGCTCGCTGACCGCGAGCAACTGCTCGGCCAGCTTCTTCTTGTCGACCAGGTCGGTCTTGGTCACCACGGCGAGGACGGTGGCCTTCAGCTCGGCCAGCTCACCGGTGATGAACCGGTCACCCCGGCCGATCGGCTCGTCCGCCGGGATGCAGAGGCCGATCACGTCGACCTCGCTCCAGGTGGAGCGGACCAGGTCGTTCAGGCGCTCGCCGAGCAGCGTCCGGGGGCGGTGCAGACCGGGCGTGTCGACCAGCACGAGCTGCGACTCGGGGCGGTGCAGCACCGCGCGGATGATGTGCCGGGTGGTCTGCGGCTTGTTCGAGGTGATGGCGATCTTCGTACCGACGATCGCGTTGGTCAGCGTCGACTTGCCGGCGTTCGGCCGCCCGATGAAACAGGCGAAACCGGCCCGGTACGGCCGCGGCTCGAGGTCACTCACTCGACCACCGTGCCGAGGACGGTGCCGTCCGGCGCGGCCACGTGGATCGGCGCGTCGGCGGAGAGGTCGCGAACCGCGGCGTGCCCGGCGCCGTCCAGCGTCGACGCGTCGGTCACCACCACCGCCGCCTCCAGCCGGCTCGCCCCGGCGGCCACCGCCGAGGCGACCGCCAGCTGGAGCGCGGTCAGGGTGAGCGAGGGCAGGGCCACGCTGGCCGCGGCGTACGTCCGGCCGTCCTGGTCACGGACGCCGCGCCCTCCACGGCGCCGACCCGGCCGCGCGCGCCCCGGGCCAGGATGACCAGCTTGCCGTCCTCGGCGCTCAGCTCGGCGGGATCGGACGGGGTGGGCCGGGCCGCCGGCACGGCGGGTGACTCAGGCATCGGCGGGTTGCCTCTCCTCGGATCGGTTCTGGTTGCCGCGGGACTCGGCGTGCTCGCCACGCCCCGCGCTGTCCTGCGCGTCGGTCGGCGCCATCCGGCTCACCAGCACGGTGTCGATCCGGTTGCGCCGCCCGGTGGTGCCCTCGGCGATCAGCCGGAGCCCGGACACCTCGGCCTCCGCCCCGGGTATCGGGACCCGGCCCAGCGACTGGGCGAGCAGACCACCGACCGTCTCCACCTCGTCGGTGGGGAGTTCGGTGTCGAAGAGCTCGCCCAGATTCTCCACCGGAAGGCGGGCGGTGACCCGGACGGCACCGTCGTCCAGGCGTTCGACCGGCGGGCGTTCGACATCGTACTCGTCGGTGATCTCGCCGACGATCTCCTCGAGGATGTCCTCGATGGTGACCAGGCCGCCGGTGCCGCCGTACTCGTCGACGACGATGACCAGGTGGTTGCGGGCCGCCTGCATCTCCGACAGCAGGTCGTCGACCGGCTTGGACTCCGGCACGAAGGTCGCCGGGCGCATCAGCTCCGACACCGGCAGCTCGTCGGCCCGTGGGTCCCCGCCCTGGGTACGCCGGATCAGGTCCTTCAGGTAGAGCACGCCGAGCACGTCGTCGACGCTGTCGCCGATCACCGGGATGCGGGAGAAACCGGAGCGGAGGAAGAGCGCCAGCGCCTGGGAGAGGGTCTTGCCCTCCTCTATCCACACCATCTCGGTGCGCGGCACCATCACCTCGCGGGCGATGGTGTCACCGAGGGCGAAGACCGAGTGGATCATCTGCCGCTCGCCGTGCTCCACGACACCGCGCTGCTCGGCCAGGTCGACCAGCTCGCGCAGCTCCAGCTGGGTGGCGAACGGCCCCTCCCGGAAGCCGCGGCCCGGGGTGACCGCGTTGCCGATCAGGATCAGCAACGAGGCGAGCGGGTTCAGCGCCCGGCCCAGCCAGCGCACCAGGGCGCGACGGCGCGCCCCACCGCGTACGCGTGCTGCCGGCCGATGGTCCGCGGCGCGACGCCGACCACCACGAAGCTGACCACGGTCATCGCGCCGGCGGTGACCAGGGCGGCCCGCCAGCCGGCGCCGAACGTGTCCACCGCGACCAGCGCCACCAGGGTGGTGGCGGTCAGCTCGGCCAGCAGCCGGAGCAGGAGCAGCAGGTTGAGATGGCGGACCACGTCACCGGCGACCACCTGGAGGGCGCGGGCGCCGCGCGCCCCGTCGCGGGCCAGTTCGGCGGCCCGGGCCGGGGAGACGGCGGCCAGCGCCGCCTCGGTCATCGCGATGAGGCCGGCGAGCACCACCAGCCCCGCCGCGAAGACGATGAGCTGGAGATCGGGCAGGCCGGCGGTACCAGAGGCCGCCGCCAGGGTGGTCATCACCGGGACCGGGTCGACCGCCAGCTGGACAGCAGGCGGGCCTGGAGCGCGAACATCTCCCGCTCCTCCTCCGGCTCGGCGTGGTCGTACCCGAGCAGGTGCAGCACGCCGTGCACGGTGAGCAGGTGCAGCTCGTCGGCGGGCGAGTGGCCGGCGGTGGCCGCCTGCTTGGCCGCCACCTCCGGGCAGAGCACGATGTCGCCGAGCAGGGCCGGCTCGCCACCGGCCGGGGCGGTCTCGCCCGGGCCGTGGTCGACGCTGCCCTCGTCCATGGGGAAGGCGAGCACGTCGGTGGGACCGTCGCCGCCCATCCAGCGATGGTTCAGCTCGGTCATGTAGTCGACGTCGACCAGCAGCACGGAGAGCTCGGCGAGGGGGTTGACCCCCATCTCGTCGAGGGCGTGCCGGGCGACGGCGAGCACGGCGTCCGTGTCGACCTCGACACCGGACTCGTTGGCGATCTCGATGGACAACTGTCTTCCTCTGATGAATTAGCGGCGCCGGCCGGCCCGACCGCCCTGGGCGGTCCGCCCCGGCACGGCGTGCACGCTCTGCGCCTGCTGGTTCTCCCGCTCGGCGTCCCAGCGGGCGTACGCGTCGACGATCTCCCCCACCAGCCGGTGGCGGACCACGTCGGAGCTGGAGAGCTGGGCGAAGTGCACGTCCTCGACGTTCTCCAGGATCTCCCGGACCACCCGCAGGCCGCTGGTCGTCCCGCCGGGAAGGTCCACCTGGGTGACGTCACCGGTGACCACGATCTTGGAACCGAAGCCGAGCCGGGTGAGGAACATCTTCATCTGCTCGGGCGTGGTGTTCTGCGCCTCGTCCAGGATGATGAAGGCGTCGTTCAGCGTACGGCCCCGCATGTAGGCCAGCGGCGCCACCTCGATGGTGCCGGCCGCCATCAGCTTCGGGATGGTCTCCGGGTCGAGCATGTCGTGCAGCGCGTCGTAGAGCGGACGCAGGTACGGGTCGATCTTCTCGTTGAGCGTGCCCGGCAGGAAGCCCAGCCGCTCCCCCGCCTCGACCGCCGGCCGGGTCAGGATGATCCGGTTGACCTGCTTGGCCTGCAGCGCCTGGACCGCCTTGGCCATGGCCAGGTAGGTCTTGCCGGTGCCGGCCGGGCCGATGCCGAAGACGATGGTGTGCGAGTCGATGGCGTCGACGTAGCGCTTCTGCCCGAGGGTCTTGGGGCGGATGGTGCGACCGCGTCGGGAGAGGATGTTGAGCGTGAGGACCTCGGCGGGCCGCTCCGCGCTGCCCTGCTCGAGCATGCCGACGGTACGCCGGACGGCGTCACTGGTCAGGGTCTCGCCTTTCTCGATGAGTTCGAGGAGCTCACTGAAGAGGCGCTCGGCGATGGCGTTGTCCGCGGGGGCGCCGGTGATGGTGATCTCGTTGCCACGCACGTGGACGTCGCTGTTGACCGAGCGTTCGACGAGTCGCAGGATCTCGTCGCCCGCGCCGAGCAGGTTCACCATGATCTTCGGGTCGGGGACCGTGATCCTGGTCTGCACCCGGGGCGGGCCGGGAGGTGGGGTGCCGGTCATAGATCGGGCCCGTCGGGCCCTGCGCCACCTGCTTCCGAATTCGGCGCCGCTGCCCTGTTGGCGCGGCGTGCGGACGTTCTACCCATCGTATCTGTTCAACACCGGACGCACCCCGCCCATTTCGGCTGGTCCGTGATCATCTCCCGGCGCGGAAGTCGTACCCGTCGAAGGTCTCCTGGGAGCGGGTGAAGCGGTAGGTGGCCCAGTGCATCCGCACCACCGCGCCGCGCTCGTCCCGGGTCAGCCGGAGCAGCTCGCCCACCTCCCGCCCGGCGACGGTCCGGAACACGTCCGGCCGGTCGGGCAGCGGCGCGAAGACGGCCGGGGGCTTGCCGGCCGGGTCGTCCGCGCCCCGGAGTCCGGCACGCGAAACGACATGGACGGGTACGCCGACGACCTCGCCGCGGTCATCGAGGCGCTCGACCTGCGGGACGCGACGCTGATCGGCCACTCGA
>NZ_JAEVHJ010000375.1:0-5927 GCF_016802855.1 Micromonospora sp. ATA51
CGCCGCGCCGCCGCCGTACTGGCCGCCGGCTCCCTTCGCCGGCCACCCGCCCCACGGCGGGTATCCGCCGGCCGGGGGCGCGCCATGGCTGCCCGCTGCCGGGTACGACCCCCAGGATCCGCTGGTCACGCCGCCGGGGGCCGGCGTCGCCGGCTGGTTCCAGCGCGGCGCCGGCGCGCTGCGCCGGAGCTGGCGCGTCCTGCTGCCGATCATGCTGATCACTCAGGGGTTGCCGGGCATCGCGATCACGCTGTTCGCGCTGCCGTTCTACCCGCACCCCACCCTCACGGTCACCGCGCCGGGTGAGCCGCCCGCCCCGTTCCCCGCCGACTACTTCCGCGAGCTGCTCGTCTTCTTCGGAGTGGCGCTCGTGGTCGGGGTCTTCGCGCTGGCCGTCCAGTGCGTCGGCTGGGCGGCCGGCACCTGGGCGGTCACCCGGCAGGCGGCCGGCGAGCCGGTGACGGTGGGCGGCGCGCTGCGCTACGGCCTGCGGCGGGCGCCGGCGCTCTGGGGCTGGATGCTGCTCGTGTTCGCGATGGTGCTGGTCGGCACGATCTTCTGCTACCTGCCCGGGATCTATCTGATGTGCGCGCTCAGCCTGGCCGGCCCGGTGCTGCTCTTCGAGCGGGTCAACCCGATCGCCCGGTCCTTCAAGATCTTCCACGCCCGGTTGGGGCAGGTGCTCGGCCGGGTGCTCCTGGTCGGGCTGCTGGCGACGATCAGCTCGATGGTGGCCGTACCGGTGCAGATGATCATCAGCCTGGCCGGCGGGCCGGCCGGCGCCTTCGAGATCACCGCCGGCACCGTCGTGGGCTCGGTGGTCACCGTGCTGCTCTACCTGCCGGCCTGGCTGGCCTACCTGATCGGTCTCGTCGTGACGTACGCCGAGCAGCGGGCCCATGAGGGCCCGGTGAACTCCGCCCGACTCGCGGCGGAACTCGGCTGAGCGAGCCCATCGTGCTTGCACTCGGCAAGGGAGAGTGCTAAACAGGTCATTGGCACTCGCATACCGTGAGTGCCAATGGTCGGGGCGGTAGGGCCACGGCTGCGCCGGCGTCTCGATGGCGCCGGAGCGGCACATGGCCGGTCGTCGCGGGCTGTCCGGCCCGACCGAGGAGACGTCGTCGTCGCCAGGTGGCGACGTCCCCTAGGTGCGTACACCAGGCGGCCCATCCGGGGCACACACTCGGGTGGCCCGTGAGTGTCCAGGAGGACAACGCCGTATGGCCAAGATGATCGCGTTCGACGAAGAGGCGCGCCGCGGCCTCGAGCGGGGCATGAACCAGCTCGCCGACGCCGTGAAGGTGACGCTCGGCCCCAAGGGCCGCAACGTCGTGCTCGAGAAGAAGTGGGGTGCCCCCACCATCACCAACGATGGTGTGAGCATCGCCAAGGAGATCGAGCTCGAGGACCCGTACGAGAAGATCGGCGCCGAGCTGGTCAAGGAGGTCGCCAAGAAGACCGACGACGTGGCCGGTGACGGCACGACGACGGCGACCGTCCTGGCTCAGGCCCTGGTTCGCGAGGGCCTGCGCAACGTGGCCGCCGGTGCGAACCCGATGGCCCTGAAGCGGGGCATCGAGGCCGCCGTGGCCAGCGTCTCGGAGGAGCTGTCCAAGCTCGCCAAGGACGTCGAGACCAAGGAGCAGATCGCCTCCACCGCCTCCATCTCCGCCGGTGACAGCACCGTCGGTGAGATCATCGCCGAGGCGATGGACAAGGTCGGCAAGGAAGGCGTCATCACCGTCGAGGAGAGCAACACCTTCGGCCTGGAGCTCGAGCTCACCGAGGGTATGCGCTTCGACAAGGGCTACATCTCCGCGTACTTCATGACCGACCCGGAGCGTATGGAGGCCGTCTTCGACGACCCGTACCTCCTGATCGTCAACAGCAAGATCTCGTCGGTGAAGGACCTGCTCCCGATCCTGGAGAAGGTCATGCAGGGCGGCAAGCCGCTGCTGATCATCGCCGAGGACATCGAGGGCGAGGCCCTGGCGACCCTGGTCGTCAACAAGGTCCGCGGCACCTTCAAGTCGGTCGCCGTCAAGGCGCCGGGCTTCGGTGACCGCCGCAAGGCCATGCTGGCCGACATCGCCATCCTCACCGGTGGCCAGGTCATCAGCGAGGAGGTCGGCCTCAAGCTGGACGCCGTCAGCCTCGACATGCTGGGCCGCGCCCGCAAGGTCGTGGTGACCAAGGACGAGACCACCATCGTCGACGGCGCGGGTGACGCCGAGCAGATCCAGGGTCGGGTCAACCAGATCCGCGCCGAGATCGAGAAGAGCGACTCCGACTACGACCGGGAGAAGCTGCAGGAGCGCCTGGCCAAGCTGGCCGGCGGTGTTGCGGTGATCAAGGTCGGCGCGGCCACCGAGGTCGAGCTCAAGGAGCGCAAGCACCGCATCGAGGACGCCGTCCGCAACGCGAAGGCCGCCGTCGAGGAGGGCATCGTCCCGGGTGGTGGCGTCGCGCTGGTGCAGGCCGGCAAGACCGCCTTCGACAAGCTGGACCTGACCGGCGACGAGGCGACCGGCGCGCAGATCGTCAAGATCGCGCTGGACGCCCCGCTGCGGCAGATCGCCGTCAACGCCGGCCTCGAGGGTGGCGTGGTCGTCGAGCACGTCCGCAACATCGAGGCGGGCTGGGGCCTGAACGCCGCCAACGGCGAGTACGTCGACCTGCTGGCCGCGGGCATCATCGACCCGGCCAAGGTGACCCGCTCGGCGCTGCAGAACGCCGCGTCGATCGCGGCGCTCTTCCTCACCACCGAGGCCGTCGTGGCGGACAAGCCGGAGAAGACCCCGGCCGCCCCGGCTGGTCCGGGTGGCGGGGAGATGGACTTCTGAGTCCAGTTCCACCGAACGCCGAAAGGGGGCGGGCCGCGTCAGCGGTCCGTCCCCTTTCCGTCCGTCACGTCGGCAGCGGCCGCTGGTTGCGTCGTTTGTGCGTCCGGTTGTACGGCGGCCGGATCCGGACCGGCTCGTCGACCGGTTGCCGGGTCTCCTCGGCCGCCGGCGCGTCGGCGCCGGCCAGCTCCGCCAGCTGCTCGGCGTCGCCGTAGTCGAGCCGGTCGAACGGCAGTTGCCCGGGGAGTTCACCGACCGGTGGCCAGCTCGCGGGCTGGTCCTCGATCCGTTCGTCATCCGTGGTCATGGCTGCCTCCTCTACGGGCAACCGTAGGGGGCGGTCGATGACCGGCACGGGCGAATGGCATTATTGGCGTCTATATCCCTTTCGCCCTTTTAATTACCCGACCGGGTGCCCGTCGATCGCCTTCCGGTACAGGAAGAAGACCCGCTCGATCCGCGCGCCCGCGCTGCCCGAATAGAACGGCACCGGGCCCACCCAACCGATCTGCGCCGCGCCGATTCCCGCCACCGCCTGATCCCGCAGGCAGCGGCGCAGCAGCACCCCGCCGATGCCGGAGCCCTCCGCAGCCGGGGCCGTCCCCATCGGGCCGAACCAGCTCGGTCGCGCGGAGCCGTACGCCGCGAAGCCCAGGATCTCGCCGTCCCGCTCCGCCAGGTGCGCCCCGGCGTCCGGCCGCCCCACCGAGCCGGCCAGCTCGCCGTCCCACGTCCCGCCGAAGGTGCGCGGGCGAAGGCGGCCAGCGCGGCCAGGTCCGCCGGCTCGGCCCGGCGTATCGTGACGCCCTGACCGGCCAGCCGGCGTTCGGCCGCCTCCGTGGAGCGCAGCGCCGGCGAGCCCTCCGACAGGTCCGCGGTCATGTTCCACGCCGTACGGTCCTGCCGGTAGCCGAGCCGCAGCGCGGCGCAGACCGCCGGGGTGTAGCGCACGTCGACGCCCGGCCAGGCGTAGTACGGCGGATTCCCGGCCAGCAGCAGCTCGACCGCGCCCAGCCCGGCGAGCCGCCGTTCCGCCTCGGCCAGCAGGGCCCGCCCGACACCCCGGCGGCGCTCCCGCGGCGCCACCGCCACCAGGTCGACGTGCCCGAGCCGCGGGTCCCGCTGCGCGACCGACCCGACCAGCACCCCCACCAGCTCGGCCCCGCGCACCGCGCCGATCAGCAGCACCGGGCGGTCGGCCGCCGCTCGGGTGGTCAGGGTGTCCAGGATCGCCGGCGCTCGGCGGCGTCCTCGGGCAGGTCGAGCGCCTGCCGGCAGAGGTCGACGACGGCGGGCAGACGGTCAAGGTCCAGCTCGATGATCTCCGCGTCCATGGTCGCCGACCCTAGGTCATCCGGCGGCCCGGCGGCACCGTCGAATCGGCCCGGTTCCGCTCACCCGGCGCGGGCGGCCCGGACGGCGGCGTACGCGTCGACCAGGCCGGCGCCGACCAGGTCAGCGTCGCCGCCGCAGCGGCGCCCGGTCGGGTCGTCCGGGCGGACCCCGGCCGGGGTGGCGGTCTCCCGCAGGATCCGCCGGGTCCGCGCCAGGTCGCCGACCAGCGCCGGGTTCGCCGACCACATCAACGCCACCACCCCCGCCACCTGCGGGGTCGCCATCGAGGTGCCGGACAGGGTGGCGTAACCCCCACCCGGGAATGCGGACAGCACGTCCGCGCCGGGCGCGACCAGGTCCGGTTTGGCCGCCCCGCCGGCCGCCGGCCCCCGGCCCGAGAAGCGGGTGAGCTGCGCGCCCGGTCCACCGCGCCCACGGTCAGCACGTCCGGGTACGGGGCCGGCGGGTCGGCCACCGAACCGCAGTACGGGCCGGTGTTGCCGGCCGCCGCGACCACCAGGATGCCCGCCGCCGCCAGCGCGGCGGTGGCCGGCCGGAGCGCCCCGGGGTCGCAGCCCTCGATCGGCGGGCAGCCCCACGAATTGGTCAGCACGTCCGGCGCCCGGTCCGGCCGCCCGTCGGTGAACGGGTCCCCGCCGAACGGGAAGGGCGCCAGCATGAACTGCAGGCAGTCCAGGTAACGCGCCGGGCTGCCCAGGTTGCGGTCCAGGTTGACGCAGCCCACCCAGCGGGCGCCGGGGGCGACGCCGATCCCGCCCCGGCCGACCGCGCTACCCGCCGTGTGGGTGCCGTGCCCGCCCTGGTCGTTCGGGGTGCGGGTGTGCGCCCACGGGTCGTACCAGGAGTCGTCGCCGCCGCGGAAGCCGGCGGCCAGCGCCGGGTGCCGACCGTCCACCCCGGAGTCGGAGGCGCCGACCACCACGCCCGAGCCGGTCACGCCCAGCTCGGACCAGACCCGGTCGGCGCCGATCAGCGCGACGTTCCAGGCCGCCCGGCCGGCGCGGGCACCCTGCCACGAGCGGGCCGGGCCGCCGCCGGCAGCGGGCGCAGCCGCTGGCTGACCAGCACCCGGGCCACCTCGGGCCGACCGGAGAGCCAGGCCCGCACCTCCGGCCCGCCGTCCGTCTCCATGGCGTTGACCAGGTAGTACGGCGTCGGGTGCAGGCGCAGCCGGGTCAGCTCCCGGCGCAGCCCCGCCTGGGTCCGGTCGGCCGTGGCCACCAACCGCCGGTAGACCTCGGCGGCCCGGGCGTCCCGGCCGGCCCGACCGGGCGCCCCGGTCGGGATGCCGTCGAGGTCGGCCTGCTCGCGGAGCACCACCAGCAGCCGGTCGCCGTACAGCCCGGGCTGCCCGGGGACCACGTACACCACCGCGACCGCGGCGAGCAGGGTTGCGGCGGCCACCCCGGCCACCCGGCGGCGGGGCGTGCCGGCGCGCGGCCGGGCCAGCAGGACGCCGTACCCGACGGCGAGCAGCACCGCGACGGCGAACGCCGCGCCGGTCGCGACCGCGACCCAGTACGGCACGTCGCGGGTGGTCGCGAGGAGCACCGTGAGCTCCTCCGGGTCGGCGAGGGCCAGCGGGCCCAGCACGCCGAGCCCGACCAGCCAGCGCACCGGGGCGCGGCCGACCGACATGGCCGAGGTGACCGGACCGGGCACCACCATTCCCGGTCGGTCGATGGCCAGCGCCCGGCGCATGGTCTGGGTCGCCCCGCTGCGCGC
>NZ_JAEVHJ010000376.1:0-5882 GCF_016802855.1 Micromonospora sp. ATA51
CGGCGAGCGACCGGGGCTCGCCCCACCGGCCGGCGTGCCCCAGCAGCAGCGCCTCGGTCAGCTCGACGTCGTGGCAGCGGTCGAGCCGGACCCCGGCCCGCAGCAGCGCCGGGTAGACCGTGGCGCCGGAGGCCCAGACCCAGCGGGGGCGGTCGGCGGCCTCGCGGGCGGCCACCGCGGCGGCGAGGTCGGTGACGGCTCCGCCGGACCGGTGGGGCGGCCGGCGAGGTCGAGGGGTTGCAGCACTCCCCCACCCCGCTCGTCCGCCACCACCGCCACCAGCACGGACGCGATTCTCCCCCGCCCCTGCGACAGTCCGCCGCGCGCCGTCGCCCGAGTGCCCTCTTGCACGGAAAGAGTGGCCATCCCGGGCGGAACGGCCACTCTTTCCGGGAAACTGCGCCCCGTGACGGGTGGGGTTACTTGCCTACGCCGGCGGTGAGGCCGGACTGGACCTGGCGCTGGAAGACGATGTACACGATGAGCACCGGGAGCATCGCCATGGTGACGCCGGCGAAGAGGCCCGACCAGTCGGACTTGTAGCCCTGGTTGACCGAGAGCTCGATCAGGCCCTGGGAGATCACCTGGTTCTTCGGCTCACCCGCCACCGACTGCATGAGCAGCGTCGGCAGGTACCACTGGTTCCACTGGCCGAGCACGTTGAAGATGCCGATGCTGATCAGGCCCGGCTTGGCCATCGGCAGCATCACGCTGAAGAACAGCCGGCTGTGCGAGGCCCCGTCGACCATGGCCGCCTCGGCGATCGAGTCGGGCAGCGTCCGGAAGAACGAATGCATGAAGAAGATCGTGAACGACAGCGACCACGCCACGTAGACCAGCATCAGCATCACGTGCTTGTTCGGGCCGAGCAGCGGGAAGACCACGCCCGTGTTGTAGACGCCCTTGAACAGCGGCACCGCGGCGAGGTAGATCGGCAGGGTCAGCCCGGAGAGGAACATGTAGTAGATCAACCGGTTGCCGCGGAACTCGTAGCGGGCCAGCGCGTACGCGGCCATCGAGCCGAGCAGCATGGTGAGGAAGACGCTGCCGATCATCACCAGGATGGTGTTGAGGAAGAACGCCCCGAGGTGCCCCTCACCCCACGCCCGGGCGAAGTTGTCCCAGTGCAGCGTGTCGGGGATCAGGGAGAGCGGATCGCGGATCACCTCCGAGTCGCTCTTGAGCGCCGACATCACCACCCACAGCAGTGGGTAGATCACCATCACGGCCCAGACCACCAGGAAGATGTGGGAGAAGCCGTTGAAGATCCGGCCGCCGATCGCGGCGCGCGGGACGTGGTACGCGGTGCGGGATCGGGTCGGGTAGCCGGGCTCTCGTCGGGCCGGGTCAGACCACCGTGTGTCGCCGTGCTCATGTCCAGCCTCCTCAGAACTCGATACGGTCGCGACGGGTGATCCTCAGCTGCGCCGCGGCGAGCAGGATCGTGAAGATCGCCAGGGCGACACCCATCGCGCAGGCGTAGCCGAACTGGCCCTTCTGGAACGCGGTGAAGTTGAGCACCGACGCGAAGATCTCACTGGCGTGGTTCGGTCCGCCCTGGCTGGGCGTCATGACGAAGACCAGGGCGTACATGTCCAGCGCGATGAAGCCCAGGTACACCCAGGCCACCGAGATCGTGTCCCGCAGCAGCGGCAGCGTGATCCGGAAGAAGGTGTGGAAGCGGCCGGCCCCGTCGAGGAGGGCCGCCTCGTAGATGTCCTTCGGGATGGACTGCATCGCCGCCGAGAAGAGCACCATGTAGAAGCCGGCGCCGCTCCAGACCGCGATCAGCAGCAGCCACCACAGCACCGCCGGTACGCCGAGGAAGGGCTCCGGGTCGGCGGTGAAGGCGATCGGGTTCTCCGGGTCGCCCAGCCCGAGCTTGATCAGCAGGCCGTTGATCAGACCCTGTCTGTCGGTCCGGTAGATCTGCTGCCACATCACGGCGATGACCACCAGCGACAGCACCTGCGGGAAGAAGAAGATGACTTTGTAGACGGCGGAGCCGAACACCCCCCGGATGCCGGCCCTGTCCTCGCGGCCGCCCACGTTGAGCAGGAACGCGAGGAACAGGGCCAGCGCGATGGTGAACAGCGGCACGGTGATCAGGAAGAAGACGTTGTGCCAGAAGGCCTTCCTGATCAACTCGTCCGACAGCAGCCGGACGTAGTTGTCGAGACCGACGAAGCGCTGGGAATCCGAGTACCCGCCCCAGTCGGTCAGCGAGTATCCCGCCGCCTGCGCGAACGGCCACACCACGTAGAACAGGTACAGCGCGACGGGCAGGGCCAGGAAGCCCGTGACGAAACGCGCGACTCCGTGCCGCATTGGACTCACTCTCTCGTTCGGGTCAGGCGGTGCGGGTCTGCTTCTTGATCGACGAGTCCTTGGCGACCTTGTCGGCGGCCGCCTGCATCTTGTCGACAAACTGCTGCGCGGTCAGCCGGCCCGCCATCAGCTCCTCGGACAGGTTCTGGCTCTCCTTGTCCAGGTCGGCGTAGAAGTCCTGGAACTTGATCGAGATGAGCTCGCTGCCGCCGTTCTTCATCAGGGTGTTGGCGCTGGCGAGCGCGGAGTCCTGCACGTTGTCGCCGGAGCCCTTGGTAGAGGCCAGCGACTTGGTCAGCTCGGCGAACTTGGCCGAACCCGCCTTCGACAGGATCGCCCGCAGGAACTCCTTCGCGGCCTCCTTGTTCGGCGCCTTGCTCGGCACGACGAAGCCCTCGCCGGACGCGGCGAACACGTCCTTCGGCGCCTTGTCGTCGGCGTTGCTCCAGTAGTCCGACAGGGTCAGCTCGAAGCCCGGCGGGATGGTGGCGGACATCTCGTTCTTGAGCCACGTGCCGACCTGGATGAACGCCGCCTTGCCGTCGAGCCAGGCCTGCTGGGACTGGGTGTGGTCCAGCTTGCCCGGCAGCAGCAGCCGGTCCTTGACCAGCTTCTCCCACGGCTCCAGCGCCTTGAGCACGCCGTCGGCCTTCCAGGCGTTCTCCTTCAGGTTGTCGATGTCGACGACGACCTGCTTGCCGGCGGTCTTCCAGATGCTCGCCATGAGCCCCCAGCGCGGGTAGTAGCCGTGGACGGCGTCGTGCACGTACGGCGCCATGCCCTTGGCCTTGATCTTCGGGGCCAGGGCGAAGAACTCGTCCCAGGTGGTCGGCGCCTGCCAACCCTCCTTCTTGAACAGCGCCGCGTTGTACCAGTTGCCCCACACCGTGTACGCCACGTTCACGACGTAGAACTTGCCGTTCTGGGTGCCGTCGCCGACCGTGCCCGGCAGCAGCGAGTCCGCGACGGTGCCCTCGCTGTCCCAGGCGGGCGCGGTGAGCAGGTCGTCGAGCGGCTCGATGGCGCCCTCGTTGATCAGCGTGCTGCGGTCCATCATGTCGGCGCCCGAGTTCATGACCAGGTCACTCGGCTGCGTCGCCATCTTCGGCTGCTCTTCGGTCTTGATCTTCTGCGTGGAAGACATGTTGACCGTGATGTTCGGGTGCTTGGCGTTGAAGACGACCTTGTCTTCCTTGGCCCACTGGTCGCCCAGGCCGCCGTTGAAGATGACCACCTTGACGGCACTGCCGTCCTTGACACCGAACGGGTTGTCCTTGCTCTTCGCGGCGCCGGTGTCGTCGGACTTGCTCGGCTCGCTGCCAGCGCAGGCGCTGAGCAGGCTGGCGGCCGGGGTGGCGAGCAGGCCGGCCGCGGCGGCCCGCCGCAGCAGGGTCCGGCGGCTGAGGTCACCGAGGTTCTCGGGGGTAATCGACATCTCTGTCTCTCCTTGTGGTGTCCGGGTCAGGCGGTCCGCCGGAGGCGCCCGGCGTACCGCGACTCGAGGGCGAGGTTGTGCTCGTCCCCACCGGGGACGTTGGCGGAGAGGTAGATAGGGGGTACCTCCCCGGCCTGGTGGAACCGTCGTACGACCTCGGCGGTCAGCAGCTGCGCCAGCAGCGCCGCGGTGACCGAGGAGACCGCACAGACCGCGCCGCCGCCCTCGAGCGGCAGCAGTGCGTCGCCGTACGGCGCGCCGTTGTCCAGCACGACGTCGGCGAGGTCGGCGAGCCGGTACCCGGACGGGTGCCGCGGGGCGACCCGTGCGGTGTGCTCGACCGAGGTGACCGCGATCAGCGGATGGCCGCGCTCCTTCACCAGCGTCGCCAGCTCGACGACCGAGCCGTTGATGCCGGACTGGGAGGCGACCACGAACACGTCCCGCGGGTGCGGGGCCGCGAGCGCGTAGAGCTGGTGCGCGACGGCCGGGTCGCGTTCCAACTTGGGGTCGGCGAGCACGTCGCGGGGCGCGTCGCCGTGCAGCACCAGGTCGTGCAGGGAGAGCCGGTTGGTGGGGACCAGCCCGCCGGCCCGAGCCACCAGCTCGGCGGCGAACGCCTCGGAGTGGCCGGCGCCGAATCCCTGGAGCACCCCACCGGCCCGCAGCCCGGCCGCGATCAGGTCGGCCGCCCGGTCGACCGCGTCGGCCTGGGTGTCGACCACCCGGTCGAGCACCGGGCGGACGGCGTCCGCGTACCGCTGTGCGCTGATCATGAGGCGGCCCCCTTCGCGGCCTTGTGCCCGTCGACGGCCTGGGCGGTACGCCGGAAGGCCGCGTGGGCGCGGTCGTGGGTCCGCTGCGCCACCGCGATGTAGAGCAGGTCGAGGACGACGAGCTGGGGATGCCGGGCGGAGAGCGCGTCCGGCCGGAAGGTGGTGGCCTGGCTGGCCGTGAGCAGCACGATGTCGGCCAGCTCGGCCAGCGGCGAGCGGGGGAAGCCGGTCAGCGCGATCGTGGTGGCGCCCCGGCTGCCCGCCTCGGCGAGCATCTCGATGGTCTCCCGGGTCTGCCCAGTGTGCGAGATGCCGAGCGCCACGTCGCCGGCGCCCAGCAGCGCGGCGCTGGCCAGCCCCTCGTGCACGTCGCTCCAGGCCCAGGCGGCCACCCCGATGCGGTGCAGGCTGAACTGCATCTCCTCGCCGACCAGGGCGCTGCCGCTGGCGCCGAAGATGTTCACCCGGCTCGCCCCGGCGATGGCCACGGCGGCCCGCTCCACCTCGGCCAGGTCGAGCAGCGCGGCCGTGTCGTGCATGGCCCGGGTGTCGGCGGCCATGATCTGGTCGAGCACCCGGGACAGCGGGTCGCTGGGCTGGATCTCCCGGCCGATGTCGACCGTCCAGCCCGCCGAGCGGGCCCGGCCGGTCTCCGACGCGATGCCGAGTCGCAGGTCCGCGTAGCCCTCGAAGCCCATGGCCCGGCAGAACCGGGTGATGGTCGCCGGCGAGGTGCCGCTGCGCTCGGCCAGCTCCACGATGGTGGCCCGGGCCGCCGCCTCCGGTCGCTGAGCACGTGCTCAGCGACCCGGCGCAACGCCCCCGTCAGCTCCCCCGCCCCGGCCCGGACCCTGGCCAGCACCCCGTCCGCGGAGACGGTCAACGCACCCCGGCGGTCGACCGCGTCGGCGTCGACCACCGCGTGCAGGTGCAACGCGGGGGTGTCCACCTCGTGATCAACCATGGGACGCCTTTCCGAAAAGACTGTTAACTGTTAGTGGTAAAATTTCTTACTGAAGGCCCCTCCATGTCAAGACCGTGGGCGAAGTTTTCAAACTGTTACCTGGCGCACACCGCGCGGCGGGGCCTCGGATCTTGCCTCGGGCAGCCGGGCCGACCAGCATGAAGGCCGCCAGCCACCGACCCCAGGGAGGCCCACCGGATGTCCGGCACCGTCGTGGTCGGCCTCGACGTCGGAGGTACGTCCACCCGCGCAGCCGCGCTGAGCCTCGACGGGGTACGCCTCGGCGCCGGCCGGGCCGGCGGCGGCAACCCGACCAGTCACGGCGCCGAGCGCGCCGCCCAGGAGCTGCTGGTGCCCTGCGCGCGGCGCTCGCCGAGGT
>NZ_JAEVHJ010000377.1:0-5856 GCF_016802855.1 Micromonospora sp. ATA51
CGGGCCCCGGCGAAGAGGTCCCGGCGGATGACGCCGACCACCGTGAACACGAAGATCCACAGCAGGATGAGGAACCCGAACCGGGCGACGGTGATGACGAGTTCCGGCAAGGCGGGTCAGCCGTCCACGCGGAAGGTCAGGGTGGTCGTGCCGAGCTGGATCATGTCGCCGGGGTTGAGGGCGACGGCGGAGACGCGCTGGCCGTTGACCATCGTGCCGTTGGTGGAGCCGAGGTCGGTCAGCACGACCTGGCCGCCGTCGAAGTCCAGCCGGGCGTGTCGCCGGGAGATCCCGACGTCGGGCAGGCGCAGGTTGGCCTGGTCGCCGCGGCCGATCACCGTCGAACCCATCTGGAGCGGGTAGGTGCGACCGTCGCCGGAGACCAGCCGCACGTTGCGACCGCCGCCCTGGCCGGGCGGGGGGCCGTAGCCGCCGCCCTGGTCGTACGCCGGGTACGCCGGCGGGCCGGCGTCGTAGCCGGCGGGCGCGGAGACCGGGGCGACGTCGCCGCCGGTGTAGACCTCGGCGGTGACCCGGAACATGCCGGTATCCAGCCCCTCGCCGCGCTCGATCTCGACGATCACGTCGCCGTAGACCGTCCAGGCCTGCTCGCCGATGAACTCCGCCTGCGACTGGGCCAGCTCCTGGGCCAGCGCGGCGGCGTACGGCGCCAGCCTGCTGTGGTCGTACGGCGAGAGATCGATCACGTAGCGGTTGGGCACCAACGTGCGCCCACCGGCCAGGATCGCCTTGTGCGCCTCGGCCTCCCGCTGCATGGCGTTGAGGATCTCCACGGGGTGGACCACCCCTTTGAAGACCTTGGCGAAGGCCCCCTCTACCAGGCCTTCCAGACGCTTCTCGAAGCGTTGCAGCACGCTCACCGGCTCCTCCTCGGGTCCCGAGGGAATGATGGTATCTGGACACCGCCCGCGCAGCTCACATGCCGCTCGGCCGGCCGCCGGCGGCCCGTTCGAACGGACCCCACGGGTCGTGCTACAGTTTCGTCCGCCACGAACGGTGATCGCTCGTGGCGATGACCGGTGACAGCGTAATATGTTTCGGCACCCGCCGCAGGTGGCGGGGCCGCGATGGGATACCGTTGTTCCAGGTCAAGCCACGGGGAAGTGGCGGAATGGCAGACGCGCACGGTTCAGGTCCGTGTGTCCGAAAGGACGTGGGGGTTCAACTCCCCCCTTCCCCACCATCACGAGGGCTCCGCAGCTTGCGGGGCCCTCGCGTCATATCGGGGCGTGCCGGACGTCACGCTATGCTCCGATGGTTTCCCTGCCTCCTACTGACCAGGAGTGGCGTGTGACTGTCGCGTTGGTGACCGGCTCGGGCGGTCTGATCGGCTCGGAGGCGGTCCGGCACTTCGCCGGCCTCGGGCTCGACGTGGTCGGCATCGACAACGACATGCGGCAGGAGTTCTTCGGCGCCGAGGCGTCGACCGCCTGGAACGTCCGCCGGCTGACCGACGAGCTCGGCTCCGCGTACTCGCACCACAGCATCGACATCCGGGACCGGGACGCGCTGGCGAAGCTCTTCGCCCGCTACGGCCGGGACATCGCCGTGGTGATCCACACCGCCGCGCAGCCGTCGCACGACTGGGCCGTCCGGGACCCGTTCACCGACTTCGACGTCAACGCCGGCGGCACCCTCAACGTGCTGCAGACCGTCCGCGAGCACTGCATCGAGACGCCGGTGATCCACTGCTCGACCAACAAGGTCTACGGCGACCGGCCGAACAGCCTCCCGCTGATGGAGCTGGAGACCCGCTACGAGCTGCCCGAGGACCACCCGTACTACCAGGGCGTCCGCGAGGACATGTCGATCGACGCCTGCCTGCACTCGGTCTTCGGCGCCTCCAAGGTCGCGGCCGACGTGATGGTCCAGGAGTACGGCCGCTACTTCGGCATGAAGACCGCCTGCTTCCGTGGCGGCACGCTGACCGGCCCGGCGCACTCGGCCACCGAGCTGCACGGCTTCCTCGGCTACGTGATGCGCGCGAACATGGAGCGCCGGACGTACAAGATCTTCGGCTACCAGGGCAAGCAGGTCCGGGACGCCATCCACAGCTCGGACGTGGTCTCCGCGTTCGAGGCGTTCTTCCGCAACCCGCGCTCGGCGGCGGTCTACAACCTGGGCGGCGGCCGGCACTCCAACATCTCCATGCGCGAGGTCTTCGCGCTGGCGGAGGAGATCACCGGCCAGGAGATGATCAGCGAGTACGTCGAGGCGAACCGGATCGGCGACCACAAGTGGTGGATCGGCTCGAACGAGGCGTTCCAGGCCGACTACCCGGACTGGAAGCAGGTCTACGACGTGCCGATGATCGCGCGCGAGATCTACGAGGCCAACGTGGACAAGTGGGTGCCGCAGGCATGACCACCGGCACCAAGCGGAACGTGCTCGGCGTGCTCGTCGACGCGACCGACTACGCCACGGCCACCGAGGCGGTCGTCACCGCGGCGCGGGAGCGCCGCCCACTGGCGCTGACCGCGCTGGCCGTGCACGGGGTGATGACCGGGGTGCTCGACCCGGCGCACAACGCCCGGCTCAACTCGTTCGACGTGGTCACGCCGGACGGCCAGCCGGTCCGCTGGGCGCTGAACCTGCTGCACGGCGCGGGCCTCACCGACCGGGTGTACGGCCCCGAGCTCACCCTCCGGGTGCTCGCCCGCTGCGCCGACGAGGGGCTGCCGGTCTACCTGTACGGCTCCACGGAGGAGACCCTGGCGCGGCTGATCCCCGCGCTGGAGGAGAAGTTCCCGGCGCTGAAGATCGCCGGCGTCGAGCCGTCGAAGTTCCGTCAGGTGCAGCCCGGCGAGGACGTGGAGATCGCCGACCGGATCAAGGCCAGCGGCGCCCGGCTCGTCCTGGTCGGGCTGGGCTGCCCCCGGCAGGAGGTCTTCGCGTACGCCATGCGGCCGCTGCTGGACATGCCGCTGATGGCGGTCGGCGCGGCCTTCGACTACCACGCCGGCCTGCTGCGCAACCCCCCGCCGTGGATGCAGCGCGCCGGGCTGGAGTGGGTCTGGCGGCTCGGGCTGGAGCCGAAGCGGCTCTGGCGCCGGTACGTCATCCTCAACCCGGCCTACCTGTCCCGCCTGGCGGCCCAGAAGACCGGCCTGTGGAAGGCCACCCCGCCGCCCCCGGCCACGGAACGCCCGCCCACCTTCGCCGTCTGAGCCCGACACCGGCCGGCCGGCTGGCCTCGGCCCGGAAACGACGCCCGGCGGCACCCGTGGAGGTGACCGCCGGACGCCGGTGGGAAGGTTGGCTCAGGAGACGTTCAGCGCGGTGTCGTCGAGGACGAACGAGGTCTGCAGGGAGATGTCCTCCACGCCGGTGAACTTGATCTGGATGGTCTGGCCGGCGTATGCGCCCAGGTTGAACGACTTCTGCGCGTAGCCGGTGTTCTTGTTCAGGTTCGAGTAGGTGGCGAGCGTGGCCAGCACCGAGCCGCTGCTGTTGAGCACCTGTACCCGCAGCGTGTCGTAGGCGGTGCCGGTGGTGGTCTCGGCGGTGTCGATGTGCAGCCAGAAGCTCAGGCTGTACGACGAGCAGCCGGCCGGCAGGGCCACCGACTGGGCCAGGGTGTCGGTGTGCGAGGTCCCGTAGCCGTCCAGCCAGGCGTTCCAGGTGCCCGTGCGAGGCGGCTGGCCGGGGGAGCCGTACTGGCCGATCACCCCGGAGGTGGCGGTCCACCCGGTGTTCCCGGACTCGAAGCCCGGGTTGGCGAGCTTCTGACCGGTGCCCGTGCAGCCACCGGTGCCGGTGACGGTGAGGGAGTAGCTCGCCGTCTTCGTGCCCGAGGCCGCCGTGCCGCTGACCGTGACCGCGTACGTGCCGGGCGGGGTGCTCGCCGAGGTGGTGATGGTGAGGGTGGACGAGCCGCCGGAGGTCACCGTGGCCGGGTTGAACGAGGCGCTGGCGCCGGCCGGCAGGCCGCTGGCCGAGAGGCTGACCGACTGGGCGGAGCCGTTGGTGGTGGCCGTGGCGACGGTGGCGCTCACCGAGCCACCGGGGGCGGTGGATCCGGTGGTGGGCGACACCGAGACGGAGAAGTCGTTGGTCGGCGGCGGGGTGCTGCCGTTGACCACGTAGAGCAGCCGGTTCGGGGTGCCGGTGCCCACGTTGGTCACCACGTTCGGGGTGGCGTTGTTGACCAGGCTGTCCCGCACCTGCTGCGGGCTCCACGACGGGTTCGCCGAGAGCACGAGCGCTGCGGCGCCGGCGACGTGCGGCGACGCCATCGAGGTGCCGCTGATCGTGTTCGTCGCGCTGCTGCCGGTGTACCAGGCCGAGGTGATGTTGACGCCCGGCGCCAGGATGTCGACGCAGGTGCCGTAGTTGGAGAAGCTCGCGGCGGCGTCGTTGTTCTGCGTGGCGCCGACGGTGATCGCCGACGCGACCCGGGCCGGGGAGTAGTTGCAGGCGTTCTGCCGATTGCCGAAGATGTCGCCGTTGCCGGCCGCCACCGCGTAGGTGATGCCGGAGTTGATGGAGTTGGTGACCGCCGTGTCGATCGAGCTGTTGGCGGAGCCACCGAGGCTCATGTTCGCCACCGCCGGCTTGACCGCGTTCGCGGTGACCCAGTCGATACCGGACACCACCTGGGCGTTGGTGCCGCTGCCCTGGCAGTCCAGCACCCGGACGCCGACGATCTGGACGGCCTTGGCCACGCCGTACGAGGAGCCGCCCACGGTGCCCGAGACATGCGTGCCGTGGCCGTTGCAGTCGTCGGCGGAGCCGCCGTCCACCGCGTCGAAGCCGGACACCGCCCGGCCGCCGAAGTCGTTGTGCCCGAACAGCACGCCGGTGTCGATGATGTAGGCGTGCACGTTGCTCGCCGTGTTCGGGTAGGTGTACGAGCTGTCCAGCGGCAGGTTGCGCTGGTCGATCCGGTCCAGACCCCAGGACGGCGGGTTCGTCTGGGTGCCGAAGATCGAGACGGTGTGGTTCTGCTCCACGTACGCCACGGCGGGGTCGGCGGCGATCCGCGCGGCGGCGGGCGCGCCGACCCGGACCTCGAAGCCGCGCAGCGCCGCGCGCCAGGTGCGGGCGACGCTGCCGCCGTGCCGGGCGGTCAGTCGCCGTGCGGTGTCGGCGACCCGGCTGGGGGCGACGGCACTGTCCTTCAACACGACGATGTAGCTGTCGGCCACCGCGGTGGGGCCACCGGCGGCCCGGATGACGCCGGTCGGTTCGGCGGCCAGCGCGGGGCTGGCCGCCGCGAGCATCGTCAGGGCGGCCACGCCGACGAGTACGGACCTGTATGGGAGACCCATCTCCCTACCTCCCTCCGACCGGCACACGATCGTCCGCCGGCGAGGCAGGCAGATCGACGCTGACCGATCAGTCTGAGACTAGGTCAACGGGAGGAAGGTGGAACATGTCGAAGTTTCCATATCACCGGTGGGATGGCCCCTACGGGCTGACGTAGGGGCGAACCGGGGGCCGGCCCGGATCCGGTGAACGCCGAGCTCGGCGAGGCTGGTGGCATGGCTGACCAGCTCGCCGTGCTGCTCCCGGTCGCCGCCGTCTGGGTGGCCGCCGCCGTCGTCGCAGACGGACTGCCCCGGCTGGACCGCGCCCGCGCGCTCCGCCGGCGTACCGGATGGGTGTCCGCCCTGGTCCTGACCGGCCTGGCGCTGACCGCGGCGGTGCTGTTCACCGGCCTGCAGAACGCGGGCGGCACGGCGGTGGACCGGGCAGCCGGCCGCCTCGCCCTCGCGGCGGTCCCGGCGCTGCTGGTCGCGGTCTGCACCGTCCGCCGGGTCCGGCGGCTGCGGGCCGGCGCCGGGCCCAGTGCATCGACAGGATGACAATCTCCGCACCCAGGTCGCGGGCCGC
>NZ_JAEVHJ010000378.1:0-5851 GCF_016802855.1 Micromonospora sp. ATA51
GTCGTCCCGGCCCTGTCGGTGCTGGTGCACGAGGTGTGCGGCCACAGCCCGGCGGCGGCGGTGGCGATGCTGCTGCGCAACGACTGGTCGCGGCTGTACGCCGTGCCGGGCACCGGGCCGACCGGCCACATGGTCGGCGTGCCCTCCGACAGCGTGTACCCGCCGCAGGGCGGCCTGATCGCGAGCGCCCCGGCGGGCGACCGCGAGTGGGCGTACCTGTTCGGCGGCCACCGGCTGCACGTCTACCTCGGGGTGTTCCCCGAGCGCGGCGCGAAGCGGTGGCAGGCGTGGGCGTGCTGGTCGCTGGCCGAGCTGCCGAGCCTGACGCAGATCGACCTGCTGGAGGTCCAGAAGGCGGGCTACGCGGCGCAGTGGCGGGCGTCCGACTACCGCGGCTACATGGAGGCGGTCCGCACCGGCGTGCGGGGCGCCACCCGCATCGGGCTGATGGAGGCCGGCCGGTGAGGGCCCTCGTCGGGCAGCTCGCCCCGGGCGGCGGCCGGTGGTACCGGGCCCGGCCCGTCGACCTGGAGGGCCAGCCCAGCTGGACGCTCGCGCAGATGCGGGCGATGTGGGACGGCCGCTTCCAGGGCAACACGGCGCGGCTGGTGCAGGTCCTGCTGCGCCGGGACTGGTCGGTGCTGGCCGCCACGGGGTGGCCGGCGCAGGTGACGGAGCACAACCCGTGCGAGTGGCGGTACGTGCAGGGCGTCGGGCGCGGCGTCCACGAAGGACGGTGCGGCCGGGCGCTCGTCGGGCAGCTCGGCGAGACGCCGGCCGCCGACGAGCGGTGGCCTACCTGTGGGAGCACGGGCTGGGGGCGCTGCACGTCTACGCGGCGCACCGCGGCCGGTGGCACCACCTGGCGACGCTGCCGCCCGACGTGTGGGCCGAGCTGACGGCGCAGCTGGTGATCGACGTGGAGGCCAGGTTCTGCTGGCTGGAGAGAGGGGAGAAGGCGGCGTGAGCGTCGAGACGAAGGGACCGGGCAGCCAGCCGATCCGGGCGGACGAGCTGGTCCGCCGGGACGAGGTGCTGCTGTTCGGGCAGCTGATCGAGATCGCGGACGTGCAGTCGGTGCGGGAGTTCCCGAGCTGCGTGAACCTGGTGATCCTGCCGCGCGGCGGGACGCCGAGGGAGACGCTGGTGCCCCGGGACACGCTGCTGCTGGGGATGCGGCTGCCCCGGTTGATCCAGCAGCCGTGCGAGGGCTGCCGGGCTCCGATGAAGCTGCCGGTCGACCTGGCGCAGGGCCCGGTGCGGCAGGTGGTGTGCGGCGCGTGCCGTGGCCGGATCGTCGAGGGCACGGCGCGGGTGACGCAGCCCGTCCCGGCCGGGAGGTACTGATGAACGACGTGCTGGCGGCCCTGATGGCCGACAACGACGCCGACCGGGAGAAGTTCCTGAACCGGGAGGTGCTGCGGCACGCGGTGATGCGGCAGATCCTCTGCGAGCGGACGGGCCAGGTCCTCGACGTCCGCACGGCGGTGATGGTGACGTGGATCAAGGGCGACAGCCGCAGCGCCGTGGTGGTGACCGGTGAGGCCTGGGACGAGGTGGCCGAGAGCGTGACGGCGAAGGTGGCCGAACTCGGGGCCGAGCTGGAGGTGATCGACGGCCGGACGCTGAGCTGACGGCCGCAGAGAGCGGGGCCCTGTCTCGGCTACGCTGACGGGGTATTCGCCGCTGGCTGCGGGCCGGGCATGGACCTTCGCTGTTGAGGGACGCCAGATGACCGCAGTGTGCGATACCCCCGTGAAGGGGAAGATGCTCCGGGCCACGAAGCTCGGGGTGTGCGGCGACCCGATCGTAGGCGCCGGAGGCTGGCCGGTCCACGTGACGTCGAAGGGCTTCGTCTCGGTCGAGTACGCGGCCGAGGTCGACGACGGCGAGGAGATCGACCAGAAGGACGCCAACGGCGATCCGCTGGTGTACGAGCCGGCCCGGCGGCGGATCAAGCTGTACAACGTGACGGTGACCTGCGGGCGGGTCGACCCGGAGCTGTACACGCTGTTCACCGGGATGCCGGTGGTGCTCGACGAGGACGGCGACGCGACCGGCATGCGGATCACGTCGGGGGTGAACCTCGACTCGGCGGTGGCGCTGGAGGTGTGGTCGGGCACGCAGCTCAAGAAGTGCGTGGCCGGGTCGTTGCAGCGGCCGAGGTTCGGGTACTTCCTGCTCCCGCAGATCATCGACGGGCAGATCGGGGACTTCACGATCGAGAACGGGGCGGCGAGCTTCACGCTGACCGGCAAGGCGATCGAGAACCCGGGGTGGGGTGTCGGGCCGTACGACGTCTACCTGCGCAAGACGGGCGTCGAGGCGCTGATGGACCCGATGGGCGACCAGGACCTGCTGCACCTCGACTGGACGTACCTGCCGCCGCCGGCTCCGACGTGCGGGCTGACCGTGCGGCCGCCGGAGGGCACCGTGGCGGCGGACCCCGCGGACGCGACGAACATGACGGCGCAGTTCACGGCAACGTACGTGCCGGCCGCGCCGGACAACACGTACTCGGTGGATTGGGGCGACGGGTCGTCGTCCGCCGGGCCGGCCGAGGATGCGACGGTCAGCCACAAGTACGCGGCGGCCGGCACCTACATGGTGACGGTCACGCACACGGCGAGCGGGTCGCAGCGCTTCCGGTCGTTCCTCGCCCCGGCTGGCGGCTGAGGCGGCGGTGGCGCAGCCGGCGCGGACCGGCCCGTGCGACTGGCCGCTGAACACGGCGTACTGCAAGGGCTGGGACCAGCACGACGAGGCGGTCCGGAAGGCGGCCACGGACCTCGCGACCGAGGTTCTGTGGGCGCTGTCCGGCCGCCGGTTCGGCGTGTGCGAGTCGACGGTGCGGCCGGTGCGGCGCGGCGACGGTGAGGCGTGGCGGCGGTGGGAGTCGTGGCTGGACCTGCCGTACGGCAGCGTCGCCGTGGCGTTCTGCGGCTGCCCTGGCGGGGTGTGTGCGTGCGGGGCGGTCGGGCAGGAGCTGAGCCTGCCCGGCCCGGTCGACGCGATCGTGCGGGTGCTCGTCGACGGCCAGGAGGTGCCGGCCGAGGCGTACGCCGTCTACGACCGGCGGTGGCTGGTGCGCACCGACGGCGGGAGCTGGCCGAGCGGGCAGGACCTGACGGCGGCCGACGACCAGCCGGGCGCGTGGGCGGTCACCTACCGGCGCGGGATCCCGGTGCCCGGCGGCGGGCAGGTCGCCGCCGGAGCGCTCGCCTGCGAGGTGGTGAAGGCGATGGTCGCCGACACGACGTGCCGGCTGCCGAGGCGGGTGCAGTCGCTGGTGCGCCAGGGCGTGCAGCAGACGTTCGTCGACCCGGCGCAGCTGGCCCGGGACGGGATGACGGGGCTGCCGGAGGTCGACCAGTGGCTGCGGGTGGTGAACCCGAACCGGCTGCCCCGCGACTCGGTGGTGTGGTCGCCGGACCTGGACCGGGGGAGAAGGAGGACGTCGTGACCGAGCCTGTGGTGGAGCCCGTCGACGAGGTGGCGTGGCCGGTGGCGGTGAAGCTGCGCGAGCGCATCGGCACGGCGCTGGACGGGGCGCTCGGCGGCGCCCCGGAGGTGGTGTCGGTGGTGCCCGGCCGGGACGTGGCGATCGACTGGTGCTGCGAGGGCCAGGCGTGGGTGCGGATCGTGCGGACGTACCCGTCGCTGCCGGGGGAGTTCCCGGCCGGGCGGGGCACGGCGCTCGACGAGGGCGCGGACCCGGGGGCGTTCTGGACGGTGGAGCTGGGCGCCGGGACCGCGCGGTGCGCGCCGAGCCCCGACGACCAGGGGAACCCGCCGACGGCGGCGCAGCTCGAGCGCAGCGCGGCGGAGCTGGCCGACGACGCCGGCCGGATCCGGCGGACGGTGCTGTGCGAGCTGCAGAAGCTGCCGGCCGTCGAGGCGGTGTGGATCGGGGAGCAGTCCAGCGTCGGCCCGTCCGGCGGCTGCGTCGGCCAGGAGGTCCTGGTCGCGGTGATGACGAACATCTGCGTGTGCGAGGAGGACGGCTGATGCGCAAGGGCCAGAAGGTGACGGTGAAGGCGCTGACGGCGATGCCGGGCGTGCCGGACGGGGCGGTGCAGCACCTGGAGTGGGGGCCGCGGCTGGCCACGCTCGTGGAGGCCGGCCGGTACGAGGTGCTGGAGGGTGAGGAGGCCGAGCAGGCGGCGACGGTGGACCTGGAGCCGCCGGACGCCAGCCAGCCGACGCCGGCGCCGACGACGGAGGCCGACGGCGACGGCAGAACGAGGAGAGCGCGCCGCTGATGGCGGTTGTGGTCCGGCCGCGCGTCGACCTGTTCGCCGGCGAGGTGCGCAAGTTGTTGACCGGCCCGACCGGGCCGGTGCTGGCGTTCGTCCGCAGCGTGACCCGGAAGGTGCGGACCCGGGCGGTGCTCAAGTGCCCGGTGGATACCGGCCGGCTGCGGGCGGCGCACCGCGAGGAGGTCGGTGTGCGGGGCGGCCAGGTGTACGGGTTCGTGGAGAACGACGTCGAGTACGCAGCGGCCGTGCACGACGGCACGGGGGCGCACGTGATCCGGCCCCGGCGGCCGGGCGGGATGCTGCGGTTCGAGACGGGCGGCCAGGTGGTGTTCACCAGCCTGGTGAACCACCCGGGGACGCGGGCGCAGCCGTGGCTGCGCGAGGCGATGGAAGAGGTAGCGGTGCCGGAGGGGTTCCGGCTCGTCCGCTCATGGGGAGGAAGCAGGATGCGGGAGTTCACGACCAGCGCGAAGGTGGCGAGGCAGTCCGACGGCGAGAAGAAGCTGCCGGACGTGCCCTTCAAGCTGGACGGGATGGAGATGGTGTGCCGGGCGCCGAAGGACGCGCAGCTGGCGTACCTGATGGCGGCGGCCTCGTCGAGCCGGTCGGAGGCGGACCAGGTGGCGGCGGTGCTCGACTTCTTCGAGCAGACGCTGGAGCCGAAGAGCCTGGCGGTGTTCCGCAAGCGGCTGCTGTCCACGGAGGACAGCTTCGACTTCACCGACGCCATGGGGATCTTCCAGCACGTGTGCGAGGAGTGGTCCGGCCGCCCTATTGGGTCGGGCAGCGCCTCCTGACCCTGGCGGTCAAACGCTGGCCCGAGTTCCACGGGACGCTGCTGCTGCGCACCGGGCGGGAGCCGCTGGACCTGCCGCTGCCGTCGCTGCTGGACGTGATCTACGCCTGGTGGGTGGAGGGCGGCACGGAGAAGGACGTGGCGAAGTTCCGGCAGGCGTTGGAGGCCCCGCCGGCGAGCGCCGATCTGGAGGACCGCGAGGAGTGGTCCGACGAGGAGACTGACGAGTCGTTCGCCCTCGCGCTGGGCGGGATGCAGCGCGCGGCGTCAAGATAGATGAGGGCGGCCCCGGTGCGGGGCGCCCTCGTCCGTGCGCGGGGTCAGCTGCGGAATCCGTCGCCCCGGAACAGGGTAGAGCCGGGATCGCGGCGGGGCAGCTGGCCGGGCGGCGGCAGCTCGCCGGCCGGCGAGCTGGCCAAAGACGGCAGGTACTCGCGCAGGAAGGCGTCGACGCCGGGGATGGCGAGGACGCGGGTCACCGCGGCCGCCACGGCGAGGGCCTGGGCGACGAGCGGCACGGCGTCGATGCCGGCGACGGCGGCGATGGTCGGCAGCAGCGACAGCAGCGCGACCACCGCGGCGAAGATGGTCCGGGCGACGGCCCGCCACGGGTGGCGGGTCTGGGTGCTCGCAGTCACGGGGTTGGTCATGGGTCTGTCCCTCCTCGGGTTGGTCTTGGTCACACACACAGGTCGAGCAGCGGGACGCACACCAGCGCCGGGCTGGGCTGGGGCGTCGGCTTGGGTGCTGGCGGGCCCGGTGGCCCGCCGGGGCCGCGTGGCCCGGCCGGGCCGGG
>NZ_JAEVHJ010000379.1:0-5787 GCF_016802855.1 Micromonospora sp. ATA51
GTCCGCTCGGAGATGACCGCGATCGGTGACCAGGAGGTGCACTTCCCGGCACTGCTGCCGGCGGAGCCGTACCGGACCAGCGGGCGGTGGGCGGAGTACGGCGACGACATCTTCACCCTCGCCGACCGGAAGGGCGCGGAGCACCTGCTCGCCCCGACGCACGAGGAGCTGGCCGCGCTGCTGGTCAAGGACCTCTTCTCGTCGTACCGCGACTTCCCGGTGACGCTGTTCCAGATCCAGACGAAGTTCCGGGACGAGGCCCGGCCGCGGGCCGGCCTGCTGCGCGGGCGCGAGTTCCTGATGAAGGACGCGTACTCGTTCGACCTGGACGAGGCGGGTCTGCAAGCGGCGTACGACCGGCACCGCGACGCGTACCGAAGGGTCTTCGACCGGCTCGGGCTGGACTACACGGTGGTGCACGCGATGTCCGGGGCGATGGGCGGCTCGGCGTCGGAGGAGTTCCTGGCCGCCACACCCGTCGGCGAGGACACCTTCGTCGGCTGCACGGCCTGCGACTACGCCGCCAACACCGAGGCGGTGGTGACCCGCGCCCCGGCGACCGGTGACCCGGACGCGCACCCGGCGCTGGAGGTGCACGACACCCCGGAGACCCCGACGATCGCCTCGCTGGTCGAGCTGGCGAACGCGCGCGGCCTCGGCGGGCGGCGCGCCTGGACCGCCGCGGACACCCTGAAGAACGTGGTGCTGACCGTGCGCCGGCCCGGCACCGAGGAGTCCGAGCTGCTGGTGATCGGGCTGCCCGGCGACCGGGAGGTGGACCTCAAGCGGGTCGAGGCGGCGCTGCATCCGGCCACGGTCGCGGTCTTCGACGACTGGGCGGCCCACCCCGAGCTGGTCCGCGGCTACATCGGGCCGCAGATCCTGGAGAAGCTCGGCGTCCGCTACCTGGTCGACCCCCGCGTGGTCACCGGCACCACCTGGCTGACCGGGGCGAACGAGCCGGGCCGGCACGCGGTCGACGTGGTCTGCGGTCGGGACTTCACCCCGGCGGGCACGATCGAGGCGGCCGAGGTGCGCGCGGGCGACGCCTGCCCGGCGTGCGAGGTCGGCGAGCTGACCATCCGCCGGGGCATCGAGATCGGGCACATCTTCCAGCTCGGCCGGCGGTTCACCGACGCGTTCGCCGTCGACGTGCTCGGGCCGGCGGGCAAGCCGGTCCGGCCGACCATGGGCTGCTACGGCATCGGGGTGTCCCGGGCGGTGGCGGCGGTCGCCGAGCAGCACCACGACGAGCGGGGTCTGGTGTGGCCCGCCGCGGTCGCGCCGTGCGACGTACACCTGGTGGCGGCCGGGAAGGGGCCGCAGCTCGACGCGGCACTCGACCTCGGCGGACGCCTGGCCGCCGCCGGCCTGCGGGTGCTGGTCGACGACCGGACGCACGTCTCGGCCGGGGTGAAGTTCACCGACGCCGAGCTGATCGGCATCCCGCGCGCCGTCGTGGTCGGCCGCCGGCTCGCCGACGGGTACGTCGAGCTGCGCGACCGGGCCGCCGGCGAGCGGGTCGAGCTGCCGCTGGACGGTCTGGTCGAGCGGCTCGTCGTCGAGGTGCGCGCGGCGCGCCGCGACGGGGTGTAGCGGACGCGCCACCGGGTACCGCTGCGGGATCGACCGAGGTTTGCGGAGGGCTCTCATGTACCGGGTCAGCGACGTGATGACGAAGCAGGTGGTCTACCTCCCGGCGGAGACCATGCTGGACGAGGCGGCCAGGGTGATGAAGGAGGCGGACATCGGCGACGTGGTGGTCACCGACGGGGCCACCCTCGCCGGCATGCTGACCGACCGGGACATCGTGGTGCGGGCGGTGGCCGAACGCGCCGACCCGGGGACCACCACCATCGGCTCGATCATCACCCGCGAGGTGGTGATGATCGAGCAGCACTCCACCGCGAGCGAGGCGGCCGCGCTGATGCGCGAGCGCAACATCCGGCGGGTGCTGGTCTGCGACAACGACCGCAAGCTGGTCGGCATCGTCTCGCTGGGCGACCTGGCCATGCAGCTCGACCCGAACTCCGCCCTCAGCGACATCAGCGAGGCCGCCCCGAACATGTGACCCGGTCGACGCGGCGCCCTCCGCCGACCCGGGTGGGCGCCGCGGCGACGGCGGTAGCCTGACGGGATGCCCGAGATGCCGACCAAGCTGGCCGAGATCGTCGACGAGTTCGCCGCCGCGCCCCGCGACCTGGTCCTGGAGATGCTGCTCGAGTACGCCGACGTCATCCCGCCCCTGCCCGCGGAGATCGACCGGGCGGGCATGGAGCAGGTCCCCGAGTGCCAGACGGCGTTCTTCCTGCGCGCCCAGGTCCAGCCGGACGGGACGGTGCTCACCTGGTTCGACTGCCCGCCGGAGGCGCCGACCACCCGCGCCTTCGCCGGCATCCTCGCCGAGGGGCTGGCCGGGGCGAACGCCGAGCAGGTGCTGGCCGTGCCGGACGACCTCTACCAGCGGATGGGGCTGGCCCAGGCGATCAGCCCGCTGCGGGTGCGCGGCGGGACCGCGATCCTGGCCCGGCTCAAGCGCCAGGTCCGGGAACAAGCCGGCTGAGCTGGGCGTTCACCCCGTTCATGGAGATCGAAATCTACGCCGACGTGGTCTGCCCCTGGTGCTGGATCGGCAAGCGCCGGCTGGAGCAGGCCCTCGAGTCGTACGACGGTGAGGTGACCGTCCGGTACCGGCCGTTCCAGCTGGACCCGACGCCGGTCACCGAGCCGAAGCCGCTGGTCGAGGCGATGGGCGCGAAGTTCGGCGGCCGGGAGCGGGCCGAGGCGATGTTCGCCCAGGTGTCGCAGGTCGCGGCCGGCGTCGGCCTGGACATGCGCTTCGACCGGGCGGTGCACTCCAACACCTTCGAGGCGCACCGGCTGATCCGGTTCGCCACCGAGCGCGGTCGCGCGGCCGAGATGATCGACGCGCTCTACCGGGCGCACTTCACCGACGGGATCGACGTCGGTTCGAAGGACGCGCTGGTCAAGCTCGCCGCCGAGGTCGGCCTGGACGAGGCCGAGACCCGGGAGTACCTGGACTCGAACGTCGGCCGGCGCGAGGTCGCCGCCGACCTGGCCGCCGCCCACCAGCTCGGGGTGACCAGCGTGCCGACCTTCGTGCTGGCCGGGAAGTACGCCGTCACCGGCGCGCAGGAGCCGGAGACGCTGCTCGCCGCCCTCCGCGAGGTCGACCAGCGGGAGTCGGCGGCCTGACGACGTGGACATCCGGTGTCGACCGACACCGGACGTTCATCGATGATCGTGATGTTTCACGTGCAACCGCATCGACGCCCGCGATGATCTAGGCCGGCCTGGCCAGCCCGTCCACCACCGTCGCCCCCGGCAACGCGCCGAGCGCCGGCCCGGGCAGCGCGATCTTGCTGTGCCGTACGCCGGACCCGATGATCACGTGCGGGGTGGCGATCACCCGCGAGTCGACCAGGATCGGCCACTGCTCCGGCAGGCCGATCGGCGTGATGCCGCCGTACTCCATGCCGGTCAGCTCCACCGCGTCGGCCATCGGCGCGAAGCTGGCCTTGCGCACGTTCAGCGTCCGGCGGACCACCCCGTTCACGTCGGCCCGGGTGGTGGCGAGCACGATGCAGGCGGCGTACCGGATCTCGCCCTCCCGCTTGCCGGCGATCACCACACAGTTGGCCGACACGTCGAGCCCCACCTCGTACGCCGCGCAGAACGCGGCCGTGTCGGCCAGTTCGGCGTCGATCGGCGCGACCAGCACGTCGTCCACGTCGACCGGTGCCTCGGCCGGCCACCGCTCGATCGCGGCGGCCACCGGCGGTGCCAGCAGGTCCAGCCGGGCGCGGGCCGGCTCGGTCTTCAGCGTCCCCATCACGGATGCGATCCTCGCACCCGCGCCCCGGTTGCGCTCGGTGGACCCTGCCCGCGGCTCGGCCGAGGTCAGCTGCCGGTGAGGAAGGCGTTCTCGCGGGCGAAGGTCCGGTCCTGGAACGAGGCGAGCTCCTCCGCCCGGGCCGCCTGGATGCGGTGCGCTTCGACGTCCTCGATCCCGTGCCGGACACCCAGCCGGATCACGCCGTAGAGGAAGACGAAACCGAACACGTAGAGGATCACCGTGGTGACGAAAACGAGCATGCGGCCACGCTAAAGCGAAGGTGAATCGCCGACGCTTTCATCTCCGCCCGGTTCCCCCGTACGTGTCAGCGAGATGATCCGCCCAGGTCCGGGTGCCGGTCGGGGTCGCTGCGGTGGTCAGCCCGCCGGACCGCAGCGCCCGGCCCAGCCGCCCCGGAATCCGTACCGGCAGCAGCGGCCGGCGGGAGTTCCGGGCCGCCCGCCAGGCGCGTGCCGCCTCGTCGAACCGGAGCACCTGCGGCCCGGCGAACTCCTCGACCGCGTACGACGGACCGGCCGCGAGCCGCGCGGCGAGCCGGGCCGCCACCTCGCCCGGGTCGACCGGCTGGGCGAGCACCGCCCGGTCCCCGATCGTCGGGTCGAACCGGCTGGCGGACGGCAGCAGCTCGTCCAGGAACTCCGCGAACTGGGTCGCCCGCAGGATGCTCCACGGCACCGCACCGGCCCGGACCACCTCCTCCGCGGCCAGCTTGTGGCGGTAGTAGCCGAATGGCACCCGGTCGATCCCCACGATCGAGACGTGCACCAGATGCCGTACGCCGGCGGACCCGGTCGCGACGACCAGTCGCCGGGTGCCGAGCACGTCGACGTCGTGGGTACGACCACCGCCCGGCGCGGAGGCCAGATGCAGCACCGCCTCGACGCCGCCGACCGCCCCGGTCAGCCCCTCCCCGGTCGCGAGGTCCGCCACCACCCACTCCACCCGGGGGTCGTCGCGCCGTGCCGGCTCATCGCCCGCACCGCGAAACCCTCGCCGAGCAGCGTCGGCAGCACCACCCGCCCGAGCCGGCCGCTCGCCCCGGTGACCAGAACCCTCATGAACCGCCCCCTGTCTCACCCGGACTGACGAGCCGGCATCCCCATTCGTGACGGCACCACCACCCGGCCCGCGAGCAGCACGCCGAGCAGCCCGCAGCCGGCCGCCACCGCGAGCGTCGCCGCGTACCCGGCCGGACCGGGCGCCGGGCCGACAGCCAGCACCGCGCCGGTCAGCGCCAGCACGGTGGCGGCGAACAACGAGTCGCCCAATTGCAGCGAGGAGCTGTTCCGGCCCTGCTCACCCGAGGCGGAGAGGGCCAGGGTGAGCACCGACAGGGACGGGTAGAGCAACCCCATCCCGAGCCCGGCCGTGGCCCAGCCGAGCACCGCGAACGGCACCGGCACGGCCGGCACGACGGTCAGCGCCACGACGGCCGTACCGGCGGTGACGCAGCCCAGCCCGGCCCGGGGCAGCGTGGCGGCGGAGCGCGGAGTACGCAACCGCCCCTGGAGCCAGGAGCCGGCCGACCAGGAGACCGCGCCCACGGTGAGCACCAGACCCGCCGCGGTCGGGGCGAACCCGCGCTCCCGGGAGAGCATCAACGGGATCACCACCTCCGCCCCGGCGAACGCCGCCGAGGCGAGGCCACGCAGCCCGATCACCGTCGGCAGCCCCCGCCGGGCCCGCAGGAAACCCGCCGGCAGCAGCCGCGGCGCGCAGCCGAGCAACCCGACCAGGGCCACCCCACCAGGCCGACCGCGAGCGCGCCGCGCTGCTCCCCGTAGTGCAGCAGTGCGGCGCTCGCCCCCGCCCCGCAGGGTGTGGGCGATGCGTTCCTTTCGGCTGCTGACGGGGCGGGGCTACGCGCTCGGCAACACCCTTGGCGCCGGACCCAGCGAGCCGTGACGGCG
>NZ_JAEVHJ010000380.1:0-5771 GCF_016802855.1 Micromonospora sp. ATA51
ACGAGGCCGACCGGGCGGGCGCCGAGCCGGCGTACCAGGGCGGGCGCGGCGAGGGCGAGGAGGAACCAGGAGACGGCGAAGGCCCCGAGCAGTTCGGCGGGGGTGGCGGCGGCCTGCCCGAAGATGGTGATGATCGACGGCAGCCAGACCCGCAGCACGTCCAGCAGGAGCATCACGCCGAGGGCGAGCATGGCGGTGGTGAGGTGGCGGTGGCGCACCGGCGCCTCTCTTCGTGACCGACGGGGTGTTCGGCACGGCGATTGTCCGCGCGGCCCGGGTCGCCGGTCAACGGCGGCGACGCTGTGGTCGTACGCGAAAAGGGCGCCCACCACGACGGTGGGCACCCTTTTCGTCGAGCCGGTCAGCGCCGGGGGCTCGCCTTCTTGGCCGGCGCCCTCTTCACCGGCGCCTTCTTGGCCGCCGTGGTCTTGGCGGCGGCGGTCTTCTTCGCCGGCGCGGTCTTCTTGGCCGCGGTGGTCTTCTTCGCCGGCGCGGTCTTCTTCGCCGCCGTGGCCCTGGTCGCCGCGGCGGTCTTCTTCGCCGGGGCGGCCTTCTTGGTCGCCGCGGTGGTCTTGGCGGCCTTCGCCGCGGTGGTCTTCTTGGCGGCGCCGGCCGCGGTGGTCTTCTTGGCCGCGGCAGCCTTGGCCCCGGCCGCCTTGGCCCCGGCCGCCTTCGCGCCGGTGGTCTTCGCGGCGGCCGCGGCGGTCTTCTTGGCGGCGGCCGTGGCCTTCGGCACCTTGCCGCTGGCCACCATCTCCTTGAAACCGGCGCCCGGGCGGAAGGTCGGGACAGAGGTCTTCTTGACCTTCACCGCCTCGCCGGTCCGCGGGTTGCGCGCTGTTCGGGCGCCCCGGATGCGCTTTTCGAATGCTCCGAATCCGGTGATCGCCACCTTCTCGCCCTTGGTGACCGCCGCCTGGACCTCAGTGAGGACCGCGTCGAGCGCGGCCGTCGCCATCTTCCGGTCCCCCAGGCGAACGGCGAGCGCCTCGATGAGCTCGGCCTTGTTCACGACTTCCTCCCGATTGTGCTACTGACTCGACGCGAGCCATTCTGCGCGCACCGTATGCCCTGTGCTGCCGGGACACAAACATTCGGTGGAAAAAAGCCCTTGTGTCGTAACGGATTCGCCCCCACCGGCCGGGCCGGTGGGGGCGAAAACCGCTGTGCGATCGGGCGTACGGCTATGCGACCGACGGCAGGAACGACGGCCGGGACGCCTCGAAGGCACTGATCTCGGTGGCATGCCGGAGGGTGAGTCCAATGTCATCCAAGCCCTCCATCAGCCGCCAGCGGCTGTGGTCGTCCAGCGGGAACGCCCAGGTGGCGTCCCCGGCCCGGACCTGGCGGGCGGTGAGGTCGACGGTCACCGGGGTGGTCGGGTCGGATTCCACCAGACGCCACAGCTCCTCGACGGCTTTCAATTCCAGCTCCACCGGAAGGAGACCTTCCTTGAGCGCGTTGCCGCGGAAGATGTCACCGAAGCGGGGAGAGATCACGGCGCGGAAGCCCCAGTCCCGCAAGGCCCAGACGGCGTGCTCCCGGGAGGAGCCGGTACCGAACTCCGGGCCGGCGATGAGAATCGACGCGCCGGAATGGGCGGGATCGTTGAGAACGAATGCCGGATCCTCCCGCCAGGCGCTGAAGAGCCCGTCCGCGAAACCGGTCCGGGTCACCCGCTTGAGGTACACGGCGGGGATGATCTGGTCGGTGTCCACGTTGGAACGGCGCAGCGGCACGGCGGTGCCGGTGTGGGTGGTGAACTTGTCCATCGCGAGCAGCTGCCCTTCTACAGGTCGGCGGGGGCGGCCAGCCGGCCGGCCACGGCGGTGGCGGCGGCGACCGGCGGGGACACCAGGTGGGTACGCCCGCCCCGGCCCTGGCGGCCCTCGAAGTTGCGGTTGGAGGTGGAGGCCGAGCGCTGGCCCGGCGACAGGGTGTCCGGGTTCATCCCGAGGCACATGGAGCAGCCGGCGAACCTCCACTCGGCGCCGGCGTCGGTGAAGACCTTGTCCAGCCCCTCCGCCTCGGCCGCCTCCCGCACCGCGGCCGAGCCGGGAACCACCAGCATCCGTACGCTGTCGGCGACCCGGTGCCCGCGCAGCACGTCGGCGGCGGCGCGCAGGTCCTCCAGCCGGCCGTTGGTGCAGGAGCCCACGAAGACCACGTCCACCGCCAGGTCACGCAGCCGGGTGCCCGGCTTGAGGTCCATGTACTCCAGCGCCCGGCGGGCCGCGGCCTGCTCGGACTCGGATACGAACTCCTCCGGGTCCGGCACCGCCGAGCCGAGCGGTGCGCCCTGGCCGGGGTTGGTGCCCCAGGTGACGAACGGGGTGATCCGGCTGGCGTCCAGGGTCACCTCGGCGTCGAAGGTCGCCCCCTCGTCGGTGGGCAGCGTCCGCCAGTGGTCGACCGCCGCGTCCCAGTCCGCGCCCTGCGGCGCGTTGGGCCGCCCTTTCAGGTACGCGAAGGTGGTCTCGTCCGGCGCGATCATGCCGGCCTTGGCGCCCCACTCGATGGACATGTTGGCGATCGTCATCCGCCCCTCCATGGAGAGGTTCCGGATCGCCTCGCCCCGGTACTCGACGATGTGGCCGCGCCCGCCGCCGGTGCCGACCTGGGCGATCAGCGCGAGCACCAGGTCCTTGGCGGTGACGCCCGGGCCGAGTTCGCCGGTGACGGTGACCGCCATGGTCTTCGGCCGGGCCTGCGGCAGCGTCTGGGTGGCCAGCACGTGCTCCACCTCACTGGTGCCGATGCCGAAGGCGAGCGCGCCGAACGCGCCGTGGGTGGCGGTGTGCGAGTCGCCACAGACGATCGTCATGCCGGGCTGGGTGAGGCCGAGCTGCGGGCCGATGACGTGCACGATGCCCTGGTTCTCGTCGCCCAGCGGGTGCAACCGTACGCCGAACTCGGCGCAGTTGCGGCGCAGCGTCTCGATCTGGGTGCGGGAGGTGGGGTCCGCGATGGTGAGCAGGTCGCCGCGCCGGGAGCGGAACGCCGGGTCGGCGTACCCGGTCGGGGTGTTGTGGTCCTCGGTCGCGATCGTCAGGTCGGTACGGCGGACCCGGCGGCCGGCCAGGCGCAGCCCGTCGAAGGCCTGCGGACTGGTGACCTCGTGCAGCAGGTGCAGGTCGATGAAAAGCAGGTCCGGCTCGCCCTCGACGGATCGCACCACGTGCGCGTCCCAGACCTTCTCGGCCAGGGTCCTCGGTTGAGTGACTCCCACCATCTGGACATCCTAAATTCTGGGAGGTAAGTTTCGGCTTGTGGGACACAGTATGAGCGGTGTCGGCGTTCTCGACAAGGCGGTGGTCATCCTGGCCGCCTGTGTCGACGGCGCCAGCCTGGCCGAACTCGTTGAACGCACCAAGCTGCCCCGGGCCACCGCGCACCGGCTGGCACAGGCGCTGGAGATCCACCGGATGCTGGTCCGGGACACCCAGGGGCGCTGGCGCCCGGGTCCCCGGCTCGGCGAGCTGGCCAACGCCGCGCCGGACGTGCTGCTGACCGCGGCGGAGCCGCTGCTCGCCGCGCTGCGCGACGCCACCGGTGAGAGCGCGCAGCTCTACCTGCGCCGGGCCGACGAGCGGATCTGCGTGGCCGCCGCCGAGCGGGCCAGCGGCCTGCGGGACACCGTGCCGGTGGGCTCGGTGCTGCCGATGACGGCGGGCTCGGCGGCGCAGATCCTGCTCGCCTGGGAGCCGCCGGAGGCGGTGATGCCGCTGCTGCCCCGGTCGAAGTTCACCGGCCGCACCCTGGCCGAGGTACGCCGCCGCGGCTGGGCACAGAGCGTCGCCGAGCGCGAGGCGGGTGTGGCGAGCGTCTCGGCCCCGATCCGCGACCGCACCGGCCGGGTCATCGCCGCGATCAGCATCTCCGGCCCCATCGAGCGCCTCGGCCGCCGCCCCGGCGAACGCCACGCCATGGCCGTGGTCAGAGCCGGCCAACGCCTCTCCGGCCTCTGAGTCTGCCCAGACGGCGAACGCCCGCCTCGCGAGACGGGCCGTTCGAGTGGTAGCCCCGACCGGATTCGAACCGGCGCTACCGCCTTGAGAGGGCGGCGTCCTGGGCCGCTAGACGACGGGGCCAGGCACTTTTCCTGCTTCACCGCCCTGCCGAGCGGTGCGGCAGTAGTCTAGCGGCACCGGCTCCCGGCGCCGAAGACGGGGTCGCGCCGCCGGCCACGAAACGACCGGACGCGCCAGCCTTGGCTTGCCCGGCAGCCGGTTCCGGACACGAAGAAGCCCGCCCCACTGGGTGGGACGGCTGTCAGCGCTGTAGCCCCGACCGGATTCGAACCGGCGCTACCGCCTTGAGAGGGCGGCGTCCTGGGCCGCTAGACGACGGGGCCAGAACTTCCTGCTTCCCCACTCTGGTGGTGAGGAAGCTGCACTCTACCAGAGCTCGCCGACCGCCCCTCGCGAAAAGGGACGGAGCACAACTCCGCCAGAATCCAGCGACCGGGATTCTCGCGAACCCACGGCTGCGCTGGGGTACCAGGACTCGAACCTAGACTAACTGAACCAGAATCAGTCGGGCTGCCAATTACCCCATACCCCATTGGCCCCTTGCGGCGCCGGGAGTGAACTTTACCCTCCCGGTGCCGACAGGCCAAATCCAACCCCCCGGAACCGCCTGCGACCTGCGAAAACGAGGCGTCGGACGGATCAGGCGACCGGCACCACCGGGTTGGTGAGCTCGCCGATCCCGTCGATCCGCACGGTGACCGTATCCCCCTCGGTGAGCGGGCTAACCCCCGCCGGGGTGCCGGTCAGCACCACGTCGCCGGGAAGCAGCGTCATCACGTGCGAGATGTACGACACCAGGGCCGGCACGTCGAACACCATGTCCTTGGTCCGGCCGAGCTGGCGTACCTCCATCTCGTCGGGGTTGCGGCCCACCTCACACCGGATCTCCAGGTCGGAGACGTCCAGCCCGGTGGTGATCCACGGACCGATCGGGCAGAACGAGTCGAAGCCCTTGGCCCGCGTCCACTGCCCGTCGGAGCGCTGGAGGTCCCGGGCGGTGACGTCGTTGGCGCAGGTGTAGCCGAAGATCGCCCGCTCGGCGGCGGCCCGGTCGGCCCGGCGCGCGCCGGGGGCGCCGATCACCACGGCCAGCTCCGCCTCGTGCTCGACCTGCTTGGAGAAGATCGGCAGCCGGATCGCGTCGCGCGGCCCGATCACCGAGGTGGACGGCTTCAAAAAGAGCAGCGGCTCCTTGGGCACGTCGCTGCCGTGCTCGGCGGCGTGCTCGGCGTAGTTGCGACCCACACAGACCACCTTGCTGGGCAGGATCGGCGAGAGCAGTCGGACGTCGGAGAGCGCCCACCGGGCGCCGGAGAACTTGACCTGGCCGAACGGGTGGCCCTCGATCTCGGCGATGGTCAGGCCCTGCGGCCCGGCCTCCGGCTCGCCCTCGACGACCCCGAACGACATTCCCTTGGCATGAGCAAAACGAGCGATACGCACCCGGCCAATCTATCCCCGACACCGGGCGTGGCACGCCGCGTGCGACCACCGGCACGTCACCGGGCCGTCCGGCGGCCGGACGGGGCAGGGTACGCGGTCGGCCGGCCGGCGGGGCGGGAATGCCGACTTCGTACCCGCCCGGCCGTCGCCGCCCCATAGCTTCGGGTCCGGAGGTGCGTTCGTATGCCTGCATCGAGACGATGAAAACATTCCACCGGCGAGGCGGTCTGCGTACCGTCATGGCAGTCGGCCTCAGTGCGGCGGTCCTCGCGCTGGCCGCGTGTGGCGGCGGGAGCG
>NZ_JAEVHJ010000381.1:0-5758 GCF_016802855.1 Micromonospora sp. ATA51
TGTGGGCGCGAACCGGCCGATCCGGCGGAAGCTGCGCCCGTACCGTGCGGCCTTGTACTCCAACATGTGCACGAACTGTGTCCAGCCGGCGTCGTGCACGGACTTCGCGAGCCGGGTTCGGCCGAGACCGGTCACGCACAGGTCCTCGACGTACACCGCTTGGTTGTCGCGGATGATCCGTGTCGAGAGCTTGTGCTGCCAGTCCCGCCGCGTGTCGGCCACCCGGGCGTGAGCCCTGGCGACCTTGACGACGGCTTTCTTGCGGTTGTTGCTGCCCCGCTGCTTGCGGGACAGGTCCTGCTGCAACCGGCGCAGCTTGCGCGCCGCCCGGCCCAGGAACTTCGGCGCGGTGATCTTCTTGCCGTTGGACAGGACCGCGAAGTGCGTCAGGCCCAGGTCGATACCCACCTCGGCGTCGACCGGCGGCAGCGGCTCGTCCGTGGTCTGTACGACGAACGAGGCGAAGTACCGTCCGGCCGCGTCCCGAACGACCGTGACCGAGGTCGGCGCCCCCGGCAGTTGCCGGGACCACCGCACCGGCACGTCACCAACCTTCGGCAGCCGGAGCCGGCCGTTGTCGAGCACCTTGAACCGGGCGTTCGCGGTGAACCGGATCGCCTGCCGGTTGTCCTTGCGCGACCGGAACCGGGGCGGCGCCATCCTGCGGCCCTTGCGCTTGCCGCTGGTCGAGGCGAAGAAGTTCCGGTACGCGTTGTTCAGGTCCGCGAGGGCCTGCTGGAGCACCACCGCCGACACCTCGCCCAGCCACGCCCGTTCCGGCGTCCGCTTCGCTTGGGTGATGACCCGCTTCGACAGGTCACCGTCCGACAGGTACGCCTCGCCCGCCTCACGGGCCTGCTGGCGTGCGTGCAGCCCGTCGTTGAACACCACCCGCGCGCACCCGAACGCCCGAGCCAGCGAAGCCTGCTGGCCGGGCGTCGGGTAGACGCGGTAGTTGTACCGGAGCTGCACATCGGACAGTCTGGCATCGGCATGTGACAGATATCGGAAGCATCCGCACTGCCAGGCACTGCGTCTTCGTCCGCCACGCCCACTTGGTCTTCGTCACGAAATGCCGGCACAGGGTCTTCACCGACCGGCACCTGACCCGCCTGGAAGACATCATGCAGGCGGTGCGCGCCGACTTCGAAACGGAGCTGGTCGAGTTCAGCGGCGAAGACAACCACGTCCACCTACTGGTCAACTTCCCGCCCAAGATCGCCCTGTCGAAACTGGTCAACAGCCTCAAAGGCGTACCCAGCCGCCGGCTACGCCAGGAGTTCCCCGACCTCGTGCCCCACTACTACCGCGCCAACCGACTCTGGTCGGGCTCGTACTTCGCCGGCTCCCTCGGCAGGGCACCGCTAACCGAGCTGTACCAGTACATCGAGCAGCAGAACCGGCCAGGCTAGAGCACCCTCGGGCCCAGGCCCCCTGTCAGCGCTCCTCGATGGGCTGGCCGAGCGACCGGCGGGCGAGCAGGGTGGCCCCGGCCACGGCGGCCGGCATGACCAGCACCGCGCCGAGCGGGATCAGGAAGCAGACGAAGACCGCCACGCCGAAGCCCAGCGCCGTGGGCCGGTCCGCCTTCAGCCGGGAGCGGCGGTCCGGCAGCCGCATGCCCCGCCGGTAGAAGGGCGCCCCGACCAGCTCCAGGGTGAGGAACCAGCCGCCCACCGCCGCCCCGATCACCGGTACGACGGTCTGCCCCACCACCGGGATGAACCCGGCCGCGAAGAGCGGTACGCCGACCAGCGCCGAGATGGCCACCAGTCGCAGCGAGTCGACGACGCTGCGGCGCAGCGACGCCCAGAACGGCACGTCGACCGCACCCGGGGTGCCCCCGTACCGCTCCTCGACCCGCTCGGAGATCTTCTCGTAGAACGGGTCGCCGATGACCAGGGTGACCGCGGTGAAGGTGACCACCGCGAGCAGCCCGCCCAGCCCCAGGAAGGCCAGCCCGGCGATCACCCGGACCAGGCCGCGCGGCGTCGCCGACCAGTCGTCCGCGAACGGGGTGACCAGCGCGGCCAGGTCGTCCACGAAGTACACCAGGGTGGCGAAGGCGGCGAGGAAGAGCGCGCCGGAGAGCAGTGCCGGGACGATGCCGAGCAGCATCAGCCCGGGGCTGCGGACGTAGAGGCCGAGGCCGCGCAGGAGCAGCCCGGCGCCGGCGAGGAACCGGCCGACGGCGCCGGTGACCGGGGCGGCGAGGCGGGGTGCGTTCACGACCGCAGAGCCTAACGGTCCCCCGGCCCCGCGCCGGGCGACCCGACGCGGGCAGGATGGACGGGTGCGCGCGTCCCGGCTGATCTCGCTGGTCCTGCTGCTCCAGTCCCGGGAGACGATGACCGCGACCGAGCTGGCCCGGGAACTGGAGGTCTCCGAGCGGACGGTCTACCGGGACGTGCTGGCGCTCTCCGCCGCCGGGGTGCCGGTCTACGCCGACCGGGGCCGGGCGGGCGGCTACCGGCTGCTCGGCGGCTACCGCACCCGGCTGACCGGGCTGACCCGGGACGAGGCGGAGGCGCTGTTCCTGTCCGGGCTGCCCGGCCCGGCCGGGGAGATGGGGCTCGCCGACGCGGTGGCCGCCGCCGAGCTGAAGGTGCTCGCCGCGCTGCCGCCGAGCCTGCGGGACGCGCCCGCCCGCACCGGCCAGCGGTTCCACCTCGACGTGCCGGGCTGGTTCCGGGAGGCGGAACCCCCGCCGTGGCTGACCGAGCTGGCCCGGGCGGTGTGGCGGGACCGGGTGGTCGAGCTGCGCTACCGGCGCGGTGACCGGGAGGTCAGCCGCACCGTGCAGCCGTACGGGCTGGTGTTGAAGAGCGGGGTCTGGTACCTGGTGGGCCGGGTCGGCGACGGGCACCGGACGTACCGGGTGGACCGGGTGGTCGGCGTCGAGGTGGGCGAGGAGACCTTCGCCCGGGACGAGGGCTTCGACCTGGGGGCGTACTGGCGGGAGCAGGCCGAAGCGTTCCTGCGCGGCATGCTGCGGGCCGAGGTCACCGTCCGGCTCAGCCCCGCCGGCCGGCGGGCGTTGCGGCACGTCGCGGAGGCCCCCTTCGCGTACGACGCGGCGGTGACCGGCGCGGGCGAGCCCGACGGGCAGGGCTGGGTGCTGACCCGGCTGCCCGTCGAGTCCGTCCCGGTGGCGTACGACGTGCTGCTCCGGCTCGGTCCGGAGGTGGAGGTGCTCGACCCGCCGGAGCTGCGGGCGCGCTTCGCCGAGGCGGCCCGCCGGTCGGCGGCGCTCTACGCCGACGCGCCGGAGGGGCCGGACGCCGGTCAGCGGTAGCCGGTGTCGTCCGCCGGCTTCCCGGCGGCCACCACCTCGTCGTGATAGCGCGACCAGTGCGGCCTCGTGCCGTCGAGGTCGGTGAAGCCGTACACCTGGGCCAGCCCGCCGCTGTCCACGGACTTCCCGGTCCAGCGGGCCCGGTCGGGGTCGGCGGCCAGGGCGACCACCGCCCGCCCGACGAACGCCGGCGTCTCGGACATGACGAAGTGCGGGTCCTTCGCCGCGCCGTCGCGCCAGTTGGCCTCGGTGACCCCGAAGTGCTCCAGCATCGCCTCGGAACGCAGCCAGCCGGGGGTCAGCGCCACCGCCGTGCCGCCGTGCGGCGCCAGCTCGTGCGCCTGGGTGAAGGCGAGCCGGTTGACCGACACCTTGGCCAGGTCGTAGAAGACCGAGAGCCGGTAGGTGGAGTCGTTGTACTCCTTGGTGCCGTCGCCGATCTCGACCACCAGGCCGCCCGCGTTGCGGATCAGCAGCGGCAGCGCGAAGTGGCTGGTGATGATGTGGGTGTCCACGGCCAGCCGCAGGGTGCGGAAGCCCGCGTCGAGGGGCTGCTCCCAGACCGGCTTCTCCCAGGTGATCAGCGGGTCGGCGCCCCAGATGTCGTTGACCAGCACGTCGAGGCGGCCCTGCTCGGCGTCGATCCGCTCGACCAGCCGGCGTACCTGGTCGGGCTCCAGGTGGTCCACGGGCACGGCGATGCCGGTGCCGCCGGCGGCGGTGACCAGCTCGGCGGTCTCCTCGATGGTCTCCGGCCGGTCCAGCTCGGACCGGTGCTCGCGGGTGGTGCGGCCGGTGACGTAGACGGTGGCCCCGGCCGCGCCGAGCTGGACCGCGATCTGCCGGCCGGCGCCCCGGGTCGCCCCGGCGACGAGGGCGATCTTTCCTGTCAGCGGTGTCGTCATGCGCTCGACGGTGTCAGCAATACCTGACAGCCGAAGTCCGGTTTCCCGGGTGATCCGGATCCGCCATGATGGCCGGCATGCACCTGCTGCTCTCCGGGATCGTCGGCTCGGTCGCCTACGGGCTGGCCGGCCCCGGCTCGGACGTGGACCGGCTCGGCGTCTACGCCGCACCGACGGTGGCCTTCCACGGCCTGCGCCCGCCCCGGGAGTCGGTGGTCACCACCGAACCGGACGTCACCCTGCACGAGGCGGCCAAGTACTGCCGGCTCGCGCTGAGCGGCAACCCGACCGCGACCGAGCTGATGTGGCTCCCGGACGACTGCTACGAGACGCGGACGGAGCTCGGCGAGCGGCTGATCGCCGTCCGGTCGGCGTTCCTCAGCGCGCCCCGGGCCCGGGACGCCTATCTCGGGTACGCCACCCAGCAGTTCCGCAAACTCACCACCCGGGACTCGTCGGTGGGCGGCCGGCGGCGCTCGGCGAAGCACGCCCGCCACCTGGCCCGCCTGCTGCACCAGGGACGGGTGCTCTACGCGACCGGGGTGCTGGAGATCCGGCCGGCCGATCCGGAGTGGTTCCGGGCATTCGGCGAACGGGTCGCCGGCGGGGCGCTGGACGAGGCGGAGGCGCTGGTCGCCGAGGCGGAGCGGGACTTCGACCGGATCCGCACCCCGCTGCCGGAGCGGCCCGACGAGGAGACCGTGGAGCGGTGGCTGCTCGACGTCCGGGCCGCCTTCCTGCCGCCGGAACTCGCCCGGCGCTGACCCGGTGCCGCGCCCCGGCCCCGGCGGTCACCGCACGTCGGCGGCTGTGCTGGTCAGTCCGCCAGCCGGACGCGGACCCGGCGGTTGGCGCGGCCCTTGCTCTCCACCTTGACCACCTGGACCTTGCCGATCTGGGCGGTCGACGCGACATGCGTGCCGCCGTCGCCTGGACGTCCAGGCCGACGATGTCGACGATCCGGACCTCCTGCTCGTCCGGCGGGATCAGGTTCGACTGGGTACGGATGATGTCCGGCAGGGCCAGCGCCTCGGCCCGGGGCAGCACCCGGACGGCGACCGACCGGTCGGCGGCCACCTCGGCGTTGACCAGTTCCTCGATCCGGCTCTTGAAGTCCGGCGGCACCTCGGGGAGGTTGAAGTCCATCCGGGCCTCACCGGGTTCCATGTTGCCGCCGGTGACCAGCGCGCCGAAGTCGCGGAACACCACGCCGCAGAGCACGTGCAGCCCCGAGTGGGTACGCATCAGCATTGTCCGGCGGTCGTCCGCCACGGCACCGGTGACCATGGTGCCGGCCGGCGGCACGGGGTCACCCTCGGCGGGGATGAGATAGAGGTCGTCGCCCTTGCGGGTGCCGACGATCCGGGTCTGCACGCCCTGCCAGAGCAGCACCCCGTGGTCCGGCGGCTGCCCGCCGCCGCCGGGGTAGAAGGCCGACCGGTCCAGCACGATGCCCTGCTCGGGGTCGGCCGCCAGCACCGTGCACTCCCACTCGCGCAGGGTGGGATCGGCGAGGTCGAGTCGGTGGGTACGGCCGTGGTGTGTGACGCCCATGACA
>NZ_JAEVHJ010000382.1:0-5731 GCF_016802855.1 Micromonospora sp. ATA51
CCCGCCGGCACGCCGGCCCGCACGGACCCGAGCCCGTCTCCCGGCGGGTGGTCGCCGCGGTGGAGCTGCTGCTGGTCGCCGCCGCCCTGGCGGTGCCGGCCGCCCTGCTCGCCGACGCGGCCCCGTGGTGGCGGGGTCAGCACGCCGGCTGGTGGTTCGGCGTGGTGACCGCCCTGCTGATCGTGGGCGGGACGGCGGCGGTCCGGTTCACCCCGGGGCACGACCGCACCCTCGGCCCGCTCGGCGCGGTCGCCGGCCTGGCCACCCTGGTGGTCGGGGTGGACGTGATCACCGGCTCGCGGTTGCAGCTCAACGGCGTGGTCGGCTACTCCGCGCTCGAGGGCGGCCGGTACGCCGGGCTCGGCACCGTCGGCCTGGGCGTCTTCATCGCCGGTTCGCTGCTCAGCGCGGGCTGGCTCGCCCAGCGGGTCCGCCGCGCCTGGCGGCCGATGGTGATGGTGGCCGTCGGCGGCGCCGCCGTGGTCGTCGTCGGCAGTCCGTACCTGGGGGCGGACTCGATCGGCGCGATCGCGCTGACCGCCGGGGTCAGTGTCGCCGCGGCGATCAGCGCCGGCGGCTGGCTGACCGTGAGCCGACTCGCCTGGGCCACCATGGCGGGGCTGGCGGTCACCGTCGGCTTCGCCGTGGTGGACGTGCGCCGATCGGCGACGGAGCGGGGCAGCCTCGGCCGGTTCCTGGCCGCGGTCGGCGACGGCACCGGCGGGCTCACCGTGCACCGCTCCAGCACCGCCAACGTGGAGACCCTGGTCAACAGCCCGCTCACCGTGCTGGGGTTGGCCGGTGCGGCGCTGGTCTGGTTGGCGCTGCTGCAACCGTGGGGCGGCCTGATGCGGCTGTTCGGCATCTACCCGGCGATCCGGGCGGCGATGGCGGGCACGGCCGTGGCGCCGGCATCGGCGGGGTGCTCGGCGGTTCGGCGCTGGACGTGGCCGGGGCGGCGGGGGCACTGGTGGTGCCGATGGCCGCGCTGGCCGCGCTGCGCGTGCTGGACCACTCCACCGACCGCACGCAACCCGGCGCGGGGCGACCCGGCGACGAGTGTCCCGGTGGCACGGTGGATGGCCCCGTCGACGGCGCGACCGTCCCGGGGGAGGTCGCGCGTCGGGGGAGGGGTCGGCGCCGGACGCCGGGGACACCGGTACGGCCGCGGCACCCGACGGCCGCGGACCGGGCGAGCCGGTCGCCGGCGGCTCCGGCCCGGTGAGCACGGCCGACGACGCGCCGGCGTCGACGGGCGTACCGGGGCCGTCCGGGCCCGGCGGGCGGCCGGTGACCGTGCCCGCCAGCCCGGTCCGGCATCGACGGAGGTCCCCACCGGCTGACCCGGACCGGGCCCGACGTGCGTCTACGGCGGGTGCGACGCCTGCTCGGGCAGGGAAAGGTGTTACCGTGGAATCCCGTGGATCGCGTGATCACTTGGCTGATCGGCAAGGCGGTTCGCACGACCGCTACGGACGACACGGGAGCAGGCGTTGGCCCCTTCAGCACGGACGACCAGGCACATTTTCGTCACCGGGGGCGTCGCCTCCTCGCTGGGTAAGGGCCTCACCGCCTCCAGCCTCGGCAATCTGCTGACCGCGCGCGGACTGCGCGTGGTGATGCAGAAGCTCGACCCGTACCTCAACGTCGACCCGGGGACGATGAACCCGTTCCAGCACGGTGAGGTCTTCGTCACCGAGGACGGCGCCGAGACCGACCTCGACGTCGGGCACTACGAGCGGTTCCTCGACCGGGCGCTGTCCGGCAAGGCGAACGTCACCACCGGGCAGATCTACTCGGACGTGATCGCCAAGGAGCGGCGCGGCGAGTACCTGGGCGACACCGTCCAGGTCATCCCGCACATCACCAACGAGATCAAGTCCCGCATCCTCGGCATGGCCGACCCGGACGCTGAGGGCCAGGTGCCGGACGTGGTGATCACCGAGGTCGGCGGCACGGTCGGCGACATCGAGTCGCTGCCGTTCCTGGAAGCGATCCGCCAGGTCCGCCACGACCTGGGCCGGGACAACTGCTTCTACCTGCACGTCTCGCTGGTGCCGTACCTGGCGCCGTCGGGCGAGCTGAAGACCAAGCCGACCCAGCACTCGGTGGCGCAGCTGCGCAGCATCGGTATCCAGCCCGACGCCATCGTCCTGCGCTGCGACCGGGAGATCCCGGAGAAGCTCAAGGAGAAGCTCTCGCTCTACTGCGACGTGGACCGGGAGGCGGTCGTCGCCGCCCCGGACGCGCCGAGCATCTACGACATCCCGAAGGTGCTGCACCGGGAGGGCCTCGACGCGTACGTGGTGCGCCGGCTCGGGCTCTCCTTCCGGGACGTGGACTGGGCCAGCTGGGACGACCTGCTGGACCGGGTGCACCAGCCGCACCACACGGTCACCGTCGCGGTGGTCGGCAAGTACGTCGACCTGCCCGACGCTTACCTGTCGGTCAGCGAGGCGATCCGTGCCGCCGGGTTCGGCCACCGGGCCCGGGTGCAGCTGCGCTGGGTGCCCAGCGACGACTGCGTCACCCCGGCCGGCGCGGCGGCCGCCCTGGCCGGCGTGGACGGCATCGTCATCCCCGGCGGCTTCGGCGTCCGCGGCATCGAGGGCAAGATCGGCACCGCCCGGTACGCCCGGGAGAACGGCATCCCGCTGCTCGGGCTCTGCCTCGGCCTGCAGTGCATGACCATCGAGGTGGCCCGCCACCTGGCCGGCCTGGACGGGGCGAACTCGCTGGAGTTCGACGAGGACGCCAAGCACCCGGTCATCGCCACCATGGCCGACCAGGAGGACATCGTCGCCGGCCGCGGCGACCTGGGCGGCACCATGCGGCTCGGGGCGTACCCGGCGAAGCTGGCCGAGGGCTCGCTGGTCGCCGAGTCGTACGGCAGCACCGAGGTCAGCGAGCGGCACCGGCACCGGTACGAGGTGAACAACGCCTACCGGGACCAGCTCACCAAGGCCGGGCTGCACATCTCCGGCACCTCGCCGGACGGCCGGCTGGTCGAGTTCGTCGAGCTGGACCGCGGCCTGCACCCGTTCTTCGTGGCCACCCAGGCGCATCCGGAGCTGAAGAGCCGGCCGACCCGGCCGCACCCGCTCTTCGCCGGCTTCGTCAAGGCCGCCATCGCGTATTCCGAGGCCGACCAGCTCCCGGTGGACCTGGACGGCGCGCCGGTGGACGCCCCGCCGGCGAAGACGGCCAGCCGCAACGGCGCCGCCGCCGCGAAGGTGGCGTCGGCGTCGTGAGCGCCGTCGAGCACCGCTACGAGGTGACCGAGCACCGGGAGATCTGGTCCGGCCGGATCTTCTCGCTGGTCAGCGACGACGTCACGATGCCTGGTGGCGGCACCGCTACCCGTGACTACGTCCGGCACGTCGGCGCGGTGGCCGTGGTGGCCCTGGACGACGCCGGTCAGGTGGTGTTGATCCGCCAGTACCGGCACCCGGTCGGCCGGCACCTGTGGGAGCTGCCGGCCGGGCTGATGGACGTCAGCGGCGAGGACCTGGCCGCGGCGGCGGCCCGGGAGCTGGCCGAGGAGGCCGACCTGACCGCCGGGGCCGTCGACGTCCTGGTGGACCTGCACAGCTCGCCGGGCTTCTCGAACGAGGTGGTCCGGGTCTTCCTGGCCCGCGACCTGGCCGACGTGCCCGCCGACCAGCGGCACGACCGCCGCGACGAGGAGGCCGACCTCCAGGTCGTCCGGATCGACCTCGACGAGGCGGTCCGGATGGTGCTGGCCGGGGAGATCACCAACGCCTCCTGCGTGGCCGGGCTGCTCGCCGCCGCCCGCGCCCGTGAGACCGGTTTCGCCGAGCTGCGCCGGCCGGAGGCGCCACTGCCCCGCTGACGGGGCGAGACGAGAAGGGGCCGCGCGGTGTCACCGCGCGGCCCCTGTCGTCTGCTCGGAGATCAGTCCCGCAGCGGGCGGCCCTGTCCGTCGACGCCACCGTTGACCAGGATCAGGATGCCGTCGATGAGGCCCCAGATGTGCGGACACCTTGATGATCGCCGGCGATCCTGTCCGCACCGCCGCGCCGCCGGTGGGACGATGAGCGCGAACACTGTCCTGACGGCTGAGGTGGTCTCCACCGCCGGCCCGGTCGACGCCTGACACTTCGTCAGCACGACCGCGCACCGGATGTCACTGTGCTGGCTCCCGGGGCGGGCCGGCGGGCCTAGACTGCCGCCGGCGGGACCGGTGGACCGCGCCGGCAATGGGGCCGTCGTGGCGCCGAGCAGTCGGGGGTGGGCAGCCCCGAAGAGAGGTGTCTGCATCGTGAAGGTCGGAATCCCACGCGAGGTCAAGAACCACGAGTACCGCGTGGCGATCACGCCCGCGGGCGTCAACGAGTTCACCCGCCACGGTCACGAGGTCTTCGTCGAGTCCGGCGCCGGGGTCGGCTCGAGCATCAGCGACGACGAGTTCGCCGCCGCCGGCGCCAAGATCCTCGCCACCGCCGACGAGGTGTGGGACGCCGCCGAGCTGGTGCTCAAGGTCAAGGAGCCGATCGCCGAGGAGTACCACCGGATGCGCGAGGGGCAGGTGCTCTTCACCTACCTGCACCTGGCCGCCTCGAAGGAGTGCACCGACGCGCTGATCGACCGCAAGGTCACCGGCATCGCGTACGAGACGGTCGAGCTGCCCGACCGCTCGCTGCCGCTGCTCGCCCCGATGTCCGAGGTGGCCGGCCGGCTCGCCCCGCAGGTGGGCGCCTTCTACATGATGCGCACCGGCGGCGGGCGCGGTGTCCTGCCGGGCGGCGTCTCCGGCGTCTACGCGGCCAAGACCGTGGTCATCGGCGCCGGCGTCTCCGGCATGAACGCCGCCGCCATCGCGCTGGGCCTGCAGTCCGAGGTGCTGCTGCTGGACAAGAACGTCGCCCGGCTGCGCCAGGCCGACGCGATCTACCGGGGCCACCTGCAGACCGTCGCCTCCAACGCGTACGAGATCGAGCGGGCCGTGGTGGACGCGGACCTGGTCATCGGCGCGGTGCTGGTGCCGGGTGCGAAGGCGCCGAAGCTCATCTCCAACGAGCTGGTCTCCCGGATGAAGCCGGGCAGCGTGCTCGTCGACATCGCCATCGACCAGGGCGGCTGCTTCGAGGACTCGCGTCCCACCACGCACGCCGACCCGGTCTACAAGGTGCACGAGTCGATCTTCTACTGCGTGGCGAACATGCCCGGCGCGGTGCCGAACACCAGCACGCACGCGCTGACCAACGTCACCCTGCCGTACGCCCTGGAGCTGGCCAACCACGGCTGGCGTGAGGGGCTGCGCCGCGACCCGGCCCTCGCCCTGGGCCTGAACACCCACCAGGGTCAGGTCGTCTACGGCCCGGTCGCCGAGGCGCACGGGATGGCCACCCTGCCGCTGGCGGACGTGCTGGCCTGAGGGGCGACGGGCTGACCGCGACATCGGCCGGGGCCGGCACGGGTGTGGAGCCCGCGCCGGCCCTGCGCCGTGCCGTGCGCGGCTACCTCGACCACCTCACCGTCGAGCGGGGGCTGTCGGCCAACACGCTCTCGTCGTACCGCCGGGATCTGGACCGCTACCTGGCCACGCTCGCCGCGGCCGGGGTGACCGACCTGGCCGCGGTCGGCGCGACCCAGGTCGAGGCCCACCTGGCCCGGCTGCGCGCCGGGGACGACGAGCACCCGCCGCTCGCGGTGTCGTCGGCGGCCCGGGCGGCCAGCGCGGTGCGCGGCCTGCACCGCTTCGCGCTGC
>NZ_JAEVHJ010000383.1:0-5719 GCF_016802855.1 Micromonospora sp. ATA51
CGTGGCCGTGGCGGTGGCGCCGCGGGTGCCTTCGGGCGTCCGGTGGTCGGCCGACCCGTGGTCGCAAGTCCAAGAAGCAGCGCAGACAGGAGTTCGACAACCTGTCGGCCCCGACCATGAGCTCGGGTGCCCCCCGGGGTCAGGGTCAGGTCGTCCGGCTCTCTCGTGGCGCCTCGCTGTCGGACTTCGCCGACAAGATCAACGCCAACCCGGGTTCGCTGGTCCAGGAGATGTTCAACCTGGGCGAGATGGTCACCGCGACCCAGTCCTGCTCCGACGACACCCTGCTGCTGCTGGGTGAGCACCTCGGTTTCGACGTGCAGATCGTCAGCCCGGAGGACGAGGACCGCGAGCTGCTCGCGCAGTTCAACATCGACCTCGACGCCGTGGTCGCGGAGGAGCGCCTGGTCAGCCGTGCGCCGGTGGTGACCGTCATGGGTCACGTCGACCACGGTAAGACCAAGCTGCTCGACGCGATCCGTAAGGCGAACGTCGTGGCCGGCGAGGCGGGTGGCATCACCCAGCACATCGGCGCGTACCAGGTCCACGTCCCGCACGAGGGCGAGGACCGCGCGGTGACCTTCATCGACACCCCGGGTCACGAGGCGTTCACCGCCATGCGTGCCCGTGGTGCCCAGGTGACGGACATCGTGGTGCTGGTGGTGGCGGCCGACGACGGCGTGATGCCGCAGACCATCGAGGCGTTGAACCACGCCAAGGCGGCCGACGTGCCGATCGTGGTCGCGGTCAACAAGGTCGACAAGCCGGAGGCCAACCCGGACAAGGTCCGCCAGCAGCTGACCGAGTACGGGCTGGTCGCCGAGGAGTACGGCGGCGAGACCATGTTCGTCAACGTGGCGGCGAAGCCGGGCATCGGCATCGAGGAGCTGCTCGAGGCGGTCCTGCTGACCGCCGACGCGTCGCTGGAGCTGACCGCTCCGATCGACGGGCCGGCGCAGGGTGTGGCCATCGAGGCGCACCTGGACAAGGGCCGCGGTGCGGTGGCGACGGTGCTGGTGCAGAAGGGCACCCTGCGGGCCGGCGACTCGATCGTCGCCGGTGGGGCGCACGGCCGGGTCCGGGCGATGCTCGACGAGAACGGCAACCAGGTCGCCGAGGCGGGTCCGGCCCGTCCGGTCCTGGTGCTCGGTCTGACCGCGGTGCCGGGTGCGGGTGACACCTTCCTGGCTGCCGAGGACGACCGCACGGTGCGCCAGATCGCCGAGCAGCGGCAGGCGCGGCGGCGGGCGGCGTCCTTCGCCAACTCGCGTGGCCGGGCCACTCTCGAGACGCTCATGGAGCAGCTCAAGGAGGGCGAGAAGACCTCGCTCAACCTGGTGCTCAAGGGCGACGTCTCCGGTTCCGTGGAGGCCCTCGAGGACGCGCTGTTCAACCTCGACATCCCGGAGGAGGTCCAGCTCAGGATCATCCACCGGGGCGTGGGTGCGATCACCGAGAGCGACGTCATGCTCGCGAGCGCCTCGTCCGAGGCGGTCACGATCATCGGCTTCAACGTGCGGGCCGCCAACAAGGTCCGCGAGATCGCCGACCGCGAGGGCGTGGAGATCCGGTACTACACGGTCATCTACCAGGCCATCGAGGAGATCGACGCCGCGCTCAAGGGGCTGCTCAAGCCGGAGTACGAGGAGGTCGAGCTGGGCTCCGCGGAGATCCGCGACGTGTTCCGCTCGTCCAAGGTCGGCAACATCTCCGGCTGTATCGTCCGGTCCGGCGTCATCCGCCGCAACGCCAAGGCGCGGCTGCTGCGGGACGGGGCGGTCGTGGCGGACAACCTCACGGTCAGTTCGCTCAAGCGGTTCAAGGACGACGCGACGGAGGTCCGCGAGGGCTTCGAGTGTGGTCTGACCCTGGCCGGTTTCAACAACGTCCAGGTCGGCGACATCATCGAGACCTTCGAGATGCGGGAGAAGCCGCGCGCCTGATCCGACGGTGACACAGTGATCAAGGGGTTTACGCCGAAAGGCGTAAACCCCTTGATCATGTCCTGGGGTGACCGTAATGTCCGGGGCGATGTTCACCGGAACCGTGGTCTTCGACCTGCTGCTGCCAGGCGACTCCAGGTCGCTCAAGGCGAAAAGATCATATGTACGGCCGATCGTGGCGGCGCTGCGCCGCTTCGAGGTGTCGGCCGCCGAGGTGGGAGCGCTCGACCTGCACGGCCGGGCCGAGATCGCGGTGGCCGTGGTGGCCGCCGAGGCGGCGCACGTCCGCGAGGTGCTCGACTCGTGCGAGCGCCTGGTGGCCGCCCGGCCGGAGGCCGAGCTGCTGTCCGTGCGCCGCCGGCTGTACGGCGAGGAAGACTGACGCCGGGCCGGTCGTCCCCGCCGACGGGGCCCGATCCGGGGTGCCCGTCGCCATCGGCGGCCCCGCGCGGCCGCCACGATCGCGCGGGTAGTGTTCGAGATGTTGGGCGGTCGGGCCCGGCGGCGCCCCGCGCCGCCGTCTCCGGCCGGGAGCAGGATGCCCTGGAGGTGGGGGAGATGACGGATCCGGCCAAGGTACGCCGGCACGCGGAGCGCATCCGCGAACTGGTCGCGTCGGTGGTGCGGAGCCAGATCAAGGACCCCCGGCTCGGGATGATCACCATCACCGACGCCCGGATCACCGCCGACCTGCGCGACGCCACGGTGTTCTACACCGTGCTCGGCGACGCGGCGGCCCAGTCCAGCACCGCCGCCGCGCTGGAGAGCGCCAAGGGCCTGCTGCGCAGCACGGTCGGGAAGGCCCTCGGGCTGCGGCACTCGCCCACCCTGACCTTCGTCCTGGACGACGTGCAGGACCAGGTCAAGCACATCGACGACCTGCTCGCCGCGGCCCGCAACGCCGACGCCGAGGTGCAGCGGCTGGCCGCGAGCGCGAAGTACGCGGGCGAGCCGCAGCCGTACCGCCTCGAGGACGAGGTCGAGGACGCCGAGGCCGAGACCGAGGACGCCGGGACCGAGGACGAGCCGCGCGGCGGCGATCGCCCGTGACCGACCCCGCCGCGGGCGCCCCCGAGGCGCCCACCGGGGCCGAGTGGGCGGCCGCGGTCGCCGCGGTACGCCGACTCCCCGCCGACGCGCGGGTGCTGCTGATCTGCCACGTCAACCCGGACGGGGACGCGCTGGGCAGCATGCTCGGCTTCGGGCTGGGGCTGCGCCGGCTGGGCGTACGACAGCTCCAGGCGACCTTCCCCGGGCCGCCGGAGGTGCCGGAGCCGTTCCGCTGGCTGCCCGGGCTCGACCTGCTGGTGCCGCAGGATGCCGCGTACCCGGATCCGGATCTGGTCATCTGCTTCGACGCGGCGAGCGAGTCGCGGCTCGGTGACCTGGTGGGCCGGCTCGGGTCGGCGGGTGCGTCGCTGGTGCTCGACCACCACGCCTCCAACACCCGGTTCGGCGACATCAACCTGGTGGACCCGCACGCGGCGGCGACCTCGGTGGTCGCCGAGGGGCTGCTGGACCGGCTCGGGGTGCCGCTGGACGCGGACATCGCGGCGTGCCTCTACGTCGCGCTGAGCACGGACACCGGCTCGTTCCGCTTCGAGGCGACCACCCCGGCCGTGCACGAGATGGCGGCGCGGCTGCTGGCCACCGGCATCCGACCGGGGGACATCTCCCGACGGATCTTCGACACCCGGCCGTTCGGCGCCGTCCGCCTCTTCGGCGAGGCGATCGGCCGGGCCCGGCTGGAGCCGGGCGCGGCGGCGGGCGCGGCCTGGTCTGGACGTACGCGACCCTGGACGACCTGGCGCGGCACGACCAGCCGCCGTACGTGCTGGAGGCGCTGATCGACTCGGTGCGCTGCACGGCCGAGGCGGACGTGAGCTGCGTGGTCAAGCAGACGCCGGCCGGGGACTGGGCGGTGTCGCTGCGGAGCAAGGGCGCGGTGGATGTGAGCCGGGTGGCGGTGGCGTTGGGCGGCGGTGGTCACCGGTTCGCCGCCGGGTTCACCGGTCGGGGCAGCGTCGACGAGGTGGTCGACAGCATTCGGGCCGAGCTCGACGGGGCGTTGCTCGCGGTCTGAGATCAGGGTCGACTCCGGGGTGTGGCGGTCTTCCCGCGCTCCGTGAGGGTGGGGACAATCGGATGATGGATCACTCCCGAGAGCTCACCGCCGAGGCGCCCCGAGCCTGGGACCGTCCCGTCGTCTCCGTACCGGTGCTGATCTGCCTCTCCCTGGTCGGCGGACAACTGCCGTCCTTCTCCACGCAGGCCAACCTCTACACCCTCGGCACCGGCGGCGCGCTGATCTGGCTCGGGTTGAACAACCGGGTGCCCCGGCGGCCCGCGCCCCGCCGGCTGACCCCGGGGGCGGTCTGGTGGCTGCTGCCGGTGACCGTCTTCGGGGTCTTCGAGGGCGCGACCTTCGTGCTCTCGGTGGGCGACGACTTCCCCACCTTCTCCCGGCTGGCCGATCCGCTGCTGGAGGACCACCTGGTCCGCTCCACGGCCTGGTTCGCCTGGCTGGCCGCGTTCTGGGGGCTGGTGCGGCGATGATGCGGGCGCTGGCCATCGGCGGCTTCCTGACCGCGATCCTGCTCTTCGCGGGCGTGGAGTGGGCGTCCCGGCGGGAGGACTCCCGGGTGCCGTCGCTCGGCGACGTCTGCGCGTTCGTGATGCGGTACGCGGTCGGCCCGGTGCCGGTGGGGCGGATCGGGCTGTTCGGCTTCTGGTGGTGGCTCGGCTGGCACTTCCTGGCCCGCTGACGCGGGTATCCGTCCAGATGTCGGGAATCCTGGGCAGTATGTGGACCTGAACGATAGCTTGGGTAAGGACCGGCGCCGCGCCGCGACGCAGGTCGTGGGCGGTGGCGCCACACCAGGTGCCGCCTCCCTCCAGGGTCGGACCGACCCGGGCTCACGCTGCCAGGCGAGCCGCTCCGGTGATCCCGGACCGCTGCCGGGCGCTCAGCACGACCGCCCGTAGGGCCACCGTGCCGCGGTGGTCAGCACCCTGGAAGGGATCTGGAGATGGGGACCAAGCCCACCCGCAAGCCGCAGCCCGAGACCACCGACGAGGCGCGCGAGCAGATGCGTCGCGCGCTGCAGACCTCGATGGACACCCGTCAGTGACGTACGTCGTCCGGCGGTGACGTCGCCGACGTCGCTCCATCCCCGGCGTCACCGCCGCCCCGGCTCCCCGGGCCCGCCCTCCGGCGCTACCGTCACCGGGTGCGTCGCATCCTCGTCGTCGGCAGCTCGGGCGCCGGCAAGAGCACCCTGGCCCGCGAGGTCGCCCGCCGGCTCGACCTCCCGCTGATCCACCTCGACCGGCACTACTGGCGGCCCGGCTGGGTCGCCGCCGACGCCGCCGACTTCCGCGCCGACGTCGCCGCGCTCGCCGCGCGCCCGGCCTGGGTGATGGACGGCAACTACGGCGCCACCCTCGACCTCCGGCTGCCCCGCGCCGACCTGCTGCTGCTCTGCGACCCGCCCCGGCTGCGCTGCCTCGCCCGGGTGCTCCGCCGCCGCTGGGCCCACCGCGCCACGCCCCGGGCCGACCTCCCCGAGGGCTGTCCGGAGCAGGTCGACCTGGAGTTCCTCCGCTACGTCTGGCGCTACCCACGCCACTCCCGCCCGCGCGTCCTCACCGCGGCGGCGTCGCTCGCCCCCGACCTGCCGGTGGTCCGCCTCCGCACCCCCACCGACCTCCGCCGCTGGCTCGCCTCCCTCCCCACCCCCTGACCCGGGGTGGGGCGGGGCAGGGCTGGGGTGGGT